>NZ_JAPYVU010000007.1 GCF_028276765.1 Sulfurihydrogenibium sp. | reverse complement strand
TTATTAATAGGTTTTTAACAATGAATAATTATTAGCGTAGTGTATAATTAATTAAAGAAAAGCAATAAAACGTATGCAGAAAAAAATAGACTATTCTATGATTTTCTATTATTGGACAAAGCATATATAATATTTTCCCATGTTTCTTTTAGCTTGTACACCAGTCCGAAGAACCACTTTTTTGATTTTCTGACTTTAAAAGAAAATCATGAGATTCTTCGCTGACGCTCAGAATGATAACATTAGGTCATTCTTTGTCATCCTAAGGCCGAAGGATCTCATTGTTTTAATGTGTTTTAAAAAGAAAGAAACAAAAATAGGAGATTCTTCACCGGCTGCAGAATGACAAACAAGAAATACCATTATCAAAAACTTTTCAAAAAGTCTCATTCCTCATAGGTAGGCTACAAACTAAACAGAAGCCACAAGGACAAGAACGGTGAATGGAGTTTCAATTCCTCATAGGTAGGCTACAAACTCCAACAAATCCAAAATCTGATAAGCAAATGGCAGTAGTTTCAATTCCTCATAGGTAGGCTACAAACGATAACCAGGAGGATAAAATATTACAGGCGGGTATGAGTTTCAATTCCTCATAGGTAGGCTACAAACAAAGCAAGCTACACCGTATGGTAGTAGAGAGATTACTGTTTCAATTCCTCATAGGTAGGCTACAAACTTATAAGAATTTTCAAGATAATTTTTAAGATAATCGAGTTTCAATTCCTCATAGGTAGGCTACAAACGTTTTCTCTTGTTTTGAATGAGAAGTTTTTAAATTCGTTTCAATTCCTCATAGGTAGGCTACAAACCCGTTAAATTTTAACTCAAAAATAAATTCGCAAAAATCTTATTCAATTGCCAATGTGTAAAACATTATACCAAATTTTTAAAAAATCCGCAAGTTGAAGTTTTTTGCAGCAAACCTCGATATACAGAAAATATATTATTATATTTTATCCTTTAACATCCCATCACAAGCCTCCTGCTGAAGACCTAAAACTCAGAAGCCCGCTGCAAATATCACTCCTTAACTTCCCGATCTTAAAAAATTTTAAAATAAAAAACTCCTAAATCTCAAAAACTTAAATGCTTAAAATTTCAAAATCAAAAAATTTAATATAACAAATACTTACATTCACTTTTCAAAAAATCTTTTTAAAAACATCACTACACGAGCTTAAATCAAACATCAAAAAATAAAATCACATTACCAATACCTTAGCTTTACTGACTTTTAAATCACCCCACCAAGTCATCAATCAATCAGATAAAAATCACTAAATTATTGATAAACCAATATTTAACGTCTCACATCTCACGTCTCACGTTTTCACGTAAAACAAGCTTGTGCGGGCTAACCTATTCAATTTCCAAGGTACAGTTAAAAATCTAAAAAGCTAATATAAATATACAAAATAATTTTTAACCTGTCAAGCAGAAATGAGAGAGTGTTCCAAAATTCTTGTAAGTTTACCTTTCCGTGTCATCCTGAAGCTGTAAGTCGAAGGATCTACTCTTCTTATTTTTAATTTAAAAAGAAAAACATGAGATTCTTCGCTTCGCTCAGAATGACGATTTGGATTTTTGGAACAGCCTCAGCAGAAAATGAAAATGCTTATAAAATTCTCTTAAGCTTACCTTTCTGCGTCATCTTTTAAAAATTGAGAAAAATAGATTCTTCACCGGCTGCAAAATAACGGTATGGATTTTTGCAAGTCTTCTCTTATAATTCCTTGACTGATTTATCAGTCATATTATATAATGAAAGCAAGATAACCAAACGTTGGAGCAAATAATGTATAGCTTTTTTATAAGAAGACCAATCACAACATGGATGTTTATGTTTGCTTTCATAATTGCTGGTTTATACAGTCTTAAAAACATTCCAGTTGATAGAAATCCAAACGTAGATTTTCCAATTGTTTCAGTAACTACAACGTATAAAGGAGCTTCTCCTTACGTAGTTGATACAAACGTTACAAGAAAAATAGAAGACCAGCTTGCAACTATAAGCGGTATAGAGGCTATAAACTCAGCAAGTTTTACAGGAACTTCAAGAATAACAGTAATCTTTGACCTTGATAAAGATATTGATATTGCAGCTCAGGAAGTGAGGGATGCTGTAAACAGGGCACAAAGAAGTTTTCCTGTAAACGTTGACCCGCCGATTGTTAGAAAAGTAGATACCGGGATGGCTCCAACGATGGCTATCTTGCTTCATGGCTATACTGACTATGGAACTATGGCTTACTATGCTGATAAGGTAATCAAAAGAGAGTTTGAAAGGGTTAAAGGAGTTGGTCAGGTAGACCTTGGAGGTTTTAGAGATTATGTAATGTGGGTTAGAATAGACCCGTTAAAACTTGCAGGATTTAAATTAACACCTATGGACGTTGTTAATGCACTACAAAAAAATCATGTTGAAATTCCGGCAGGTAGAATAGACAGTCAAAATAGAGAGTACACAATAAGAGTCTATGGAAAGGGTCAATCTCCTGAAGAGATAAACAACATCATAATTAAAAACAATATAAGAATTAAAGATGTTGGAAAGGCTGAATTTACATTTGACGAAAAGAGGGGATTAGTAAGATTTAAAGCTTTTGACTCTAAGGAAGCGGAGCCGGGTATTGCTTTGATCATTTACAGACAATCAAAAGAAAATACGGTAGAAGTCTCTAAAAGAGTTATCGAAAAAATGAACGAGCTTAACAAACAACTTCCAGCCGGCTTAAGATTGGACATAAACTATGATGCTTCTACGTTTATTGAAAGAAGCGTAAACGATGCTTTGCATGAGATAGTCATCGGAGCACTGCTAACTGCTTTTGTAGTTTTCTTATTCTTAGGAAGTTTAAAGATGACTTTTATACCATCTATGGCAATTCCAGTGTCTGTTTTAGGGGCTATAGCTGTTTTATTCTTTGCCGGTCAATCTTTAAACACATTTACACTATTAGCTTTAGCCGTTGCGGTTGGTTTAGTTATAGACGATGCGATAGTTGTGATGGAAAGTATTTATAGAAGAAATGAAGAAGGATTAACAGGTATAGAGGCAGCAGAAAAGGGAACAAAAACAGTTATATTTGCATTACTTGCATCAACAGCTTCTTTGGTAGCTATTTTTATACCTGTCTTATTTGTTAAAAGTGTAATTGGTAAGTTTTTCTTTGGATTTGCACTTACGCTAATTGTAGCAATAGCAATTTCTTACATAGTATCTTTAAGCTTTACTCCAATGATTAGTGCAAGATTAGTTCAAGCTAAGGAGAAAAATATCTTTCAGAGAGCTTATGATAAATTTGAATCTCTTTTTGATGTTGCTTTAAAATGGTCTTTAAATCATAAAGCTATTGTTTTAGCTATCTCAATAGTTACAGTTATGATCGGTTATAAACTTGCAAGCTTTGTTCCAAAAGAGTTTACACCGGTTGTAGATGAAGGAAGATTTTTAGTCAGATTTGAAACACCTACCGGTTCATCTTTTGATTTTACAGATAGAAAGGCAAAGGAGCTTGAAAAAATAGTAGAAAAAAATCCATATGTTTTAAGGTACGGGGTTGCTTTTGGTGAAGGTATAGCAGGAAGACCGGAAGTTAACGGTGGAATATTCTTTATCACACTGAAAGACAGGTCAACAGGAAGACCACATCAAAAAGTAATCATGGATTGGTTTAGAAGTGAGTTTAGAAAGGTTCAAGATGTTAGGGCTATAGTAGATACACCATCAGCGGTAGGACCGGCAGCAGGAAGGTCTGCAGATGTTATGTACATCATCAAAGGTCCAGAATTGCCTGTTTTATCCCAAATAGCAAATAAATTGGAAGGACGGTTAAGACAAACGCCGGGCTATACAGACATTGATACAGATTTAAGAATAAATAAACCGGAGGTAAAAGTATTTATAGATAGAGATAAAGCTTCAACACTTGGTATTTCCGTTGAAGATATAGCAAATACGCTAAACTTTTTGTTTGGAAAGTTTAAAATTGGCACTTACGAAAAAGGGTCAGAAAGTTATGACATGATAGTTAAGGCTGATGAAGAGTTTTTAAAAAGCTTTGAAAATCTCTCGAAGGTTTACGTTAGAGGAAAAGATGGAGGTTTAGTTCCGCTTTCTAATGTAATCAAGCATGAATTGTCTCCAGGTTATAACGTTATCAACAGATATAACAGACAGTATAGCTTTACACTTTATGCTAACGTGACAGGTGGAAAGTCGGTTGGTGATGCAGTGGCAGAGGTAGAGAATTTCATAAAACAAACATTGCCGCCGGGATACAGCTATGAAATCGGAGGACAGACAAAAGAGTTTAAAAGAACATTTTCTTATTTAGGACTTGCTCTAATTGTTGCAATCATAGCTGTATATATGATTCTTGCATCATTATTTGAAAGCTTGCTACATCCATTTACGGTTTTACTAACTTTGCCACTTGCAATTTCAGGAGTGTTTGGATTTATTCTATTGACCGGTACATCGCTAAACGTAACATCATACTTTGGAATTATTTTGCTAATTGGCTTAGTTACAAGAGATAGTGTTTTATTCATAGAAAGAATTATTCAGCTTAAAAAAGATGGATTAGACACTTACAACGCAATCATTCAAGCAAGAAAAGAGAGATTAAGACCAATCTTAATGACAACTTTAACAATAGTAGCATCGTTAATTCCTGTTGTACTTGGACTTACAGAAGGTTCAGAGATGCGTCAGCCGCTGGCAATAGCTGTAATCGGTGGACTAATGACAGCACTTCCACTGAGTTTATTTGTAATACCAATTTTTTATATGATTATAGATAAAATAAGATACACAATGTCGTACCTTAAAATAGGAGGCAGTAAAAATGCATGACTTTGAGTTTTATAATCCGACAAAAATTATTTTTGGGAAAGGTAAGGAAAACCTTATCGGAAAAGTTTTGAAAGATTACGGCATCCAAAAAGTTTTATTTGTATATGGTCAATCATCGATTAAAAAGATAGGCTTGTATGATAGAGTGATATCAAGCTTAAAAGAAAATGGTATCCAGTGGATTGAACATGGTGGTGTTAAGCCTAACCCAGTGCTTAGCCATACAAGGGAAGGGATACAAAAGGCTAAAAAAGAAAATGTAGATGCAGTTTTAGCTGTTGGTGGTGGCTCTGTACTTGATGAAGGAAAAGCCATTGCAGTAGGAGCAAAATCAGATGTAGATGTATGGGAATACTTCCATAGAGACAAAGAGATCACAGATGCACTTCCTGTGTTTACAATTCTTACATTAGCAGCAACAGGAAGTGAAATGAACGGATACGCTGTTATCACAAATGAAGAAACGCAGGAAAAACTATCCATAGGCTCTGAGTTAATCTATCCAAAAGTTTCTATTTTAAACCCAGAATTGACTTTCACGGTATCCAAGGAGTATCAAGCTTACGCAGCAGTTGATGCAATAGCACACACAATAGAATGGTATTTTACTTGCACAGTCTGTCCTAATTTAGAAAACAGGCTTGTAGAAAGCATAGTAAAAACAGTTATGGAAACAACAGAGAAAATACTTCAAAATCCAACAGATTATGATGCAAGGGCTGAATTTATGTGGGCGGCAACTCTTGCACTAAACGGCATTACAAGAACAGGCTATGCAGGTGGTGTTTATGTAAATCATATGATAGCCCATTCTCTTGGAGCTTTATACGACCTTCCACACGGAGCTTGTTTATCCATCGTAATTCCTGCTTGGATGTGGTGGTATAAAGACAAAAACAGAAAACAATTTGATAGATTTGCAAAAGAAGTGTTTAACCTACCGACAGCAGAGGAAGGAATAAAAGCTTTAAAAAATTGGTTTAGTAAAGTTGGAGCACCAGTTTCACTTCAAGATGGAAAAATACCATCGTCAGATATAGATAAAATAGCCAACCATGTTTATAACACAACTGCAAAGCTATGGGGATTGGATAAAGTCTATACAGTAGACAAAATAAAAGAGATTTTATACTTGGCATTAAGGAGTAATACCCTATGAGCACAAAGGATAGAATTATCTTAGCAGCAAAAGAGCTGTTTTCTACACAAGGATATCACGAGACGAAAGTCTCTGACATTGTAGAAAAAGCCGGCGTTGCACAAGGAACATTTTATCTATACTTTAAAAGTAAAGAAGATTTATTCTTAGAGCTTATAAAAACTCTTCATCGCAGCCTTATGGAGGATTTAGAAAAATACTATCACAAAGAAGACAGCTTTGAAGTTAAAATAAAGAATCTTTTAGAAGAATTTATAACAGAAATCTACAACAACAAAGAAATAGCAATAATATTCTTCCATTATCTACTTGGAATCAATGAAGAGTTTAAAAATATCTACATTCAAAAAATCTCAGATTTACAGAAACTTTTAGCAAAAATCATAGAAAAAGACCTGCCAAGTCAGGACTCTTTTGTCGTTTCCAATCTTATCATCGGATACATTAGACAGCTTATTTTTAACTGTTTACTTATAAAAAATGAAAGCTTAGAGAAATTAAAGGACAGGTTAGATAAAGGTTTAAATATAATATTTAAAGGCATAAAATAAAGAGGTTTTGTAATGAAAAAATTAATTCTTCCCATCTTAGCAGCTTGGACGTTTTCCTACGGACTTACCTTACATGATGCTATAAATGAAGCAGTTGCAAATAATCCAGAGCTAAAATCCTATAGCCAGCAGATAGTAACTTCTGAGTATCAGTTAAAAGCAGATGAAAATCTCAAATTTCCAACTTTTTTTGCATCGGCATCAGAAAAATTTTATAACAAAACACCAATGACAAAAATTCCAAGCTTCCCAGTCTCCTTTAAACAGTCAAACAAAGACTTTTTTACATTTGACATAGGACTAAATCATGTAATCTTTACAGGTGGGCAGGTAAAAAACAAGATTCAGATATCAAAGCACAACCTTGAAGCTACTAAGTATTACTATAAAGAGATGAAAGATGAGATTACAGCACAAGTGATAAAAGCTTATTTAGATGTTTTTGTTGCATCGGCGCTAGTAGATGTTTATAAAAAAGAGTATCAAGCTGTTGAGTCTATCTATAAACAACAGCAAGAATTTTTTAAAGAAGGATTGATAACAAAGGTTGACCTACTACAATCAAAGGTAAGACTTGCAGAAGTAGAAAGGTCTTTAACAGAAGCAAAAGGAAATCTGAAAATAGCACTTGCAAGACTTTCAAAGCTAACAGGAAAAAATATACAAGAAGATGAAAAATTTGAAAAACCAATTTTAAACATAAAAGAGCCAGAAAATTATCAAGAGCTTTTAATGAAGGCATTAAATAACAGAAATATAATATCATTCTACAAAGAAAATATAAAGCAATCTCAGCTGTCAGAGGAGATAGAAAAGGCACAGTTTCTACCAAAGGTTTTTGTTCAAGGTGAATATCTATACACAACCCAAAGTCCCTACCTTGACCCAAAAGGAAATCTTATATTTACAGCAGGTTTGCAGTTAGAATTCCAAGGAGTAGAGCCATATTATAAATACCTGCAAGCAAAATCAAACACACAAAAGCTTAACTATGACCTTGAAAATATTAAAGAGAATATAAAACTTGAGATAAAAACAGCCTATGAAAACTACATCACTGCAAAACAAAACCTAAAAGTAGCAGAAGAAAGTCTTGCCTATGCAAAAGAGTACTTTGAGCTTGTAAAAGAGCAGTACGCTAACCAGCTTGCAACAAACACAGATTTATTAAATGCTGAAAGCTCATATACAAAAGCCTACGAAAGCAGAGAAATAAACTTCTACAATCTGCAAAAAGCATACGTTGACCTTATGAAGTCAGTAGGAAGATTAGAAGAGGTATTAAAATGAAGAAAAGTATAGGTCTTTTTGTTGTCTTGGTTTTGATTCTTATCTTTGCTTTTTTTGCCTTCACATGGATAGAACACAGAATGAAGTATGTAATATCAGATGCTGTTTTTGTTGAGACTGATTATTTATCTAATGTAGGATTTAATAGAGTAAGCGGGAAAATTATCCAGCTTTACAAAAAAGAAGGCGATTTAGTAAAAGCAGATGAAACAATAGCTAAAATAGATGATACAGATTACAAAATCCAACTTGAAAATATAAACTATGAGATAGAAAGTCTAAAAAAACAAAAATCACAATTAGAAAACCAACTTTCAAGAATCATACAAGAAAATGAATTAAATCAAAAAATAACAAGCTTAACCACGCAGGAGATTGATAAAAAAATAGAGAGCCTAAGCGCACAAAAATCACAAGTAGAAGCACAGATTGAAAAAGCTAAAAAAGATGAAGAAAGATACAGAAACCTTTTAGAAAAGGGTCTTGTACCAAAGGCTAAGTATGAAGAGATAAACACACAGCTAAAAGTGTTATTAGACCAGAAAAAAGCAATAGAAAAATCTATCTCAGAGCTTAATGTATCAAAGGCTAAATCTAAAGAGAGTGTAGAGCTTGTAAAAACACAAGGACAGGTAAGTAAAGAAATCCAAGATCAAATCTCAGCACTTGAAAATAAGATTTTAGCACTTACAAAACAGAAAGAAGATTTAGAAAATCAAATAAAATACACAGAGCTTAAATCTCCGTATAATGGCATCATTGCTAAAAAGTACGTATCCATTGGTGATATTGTAAAAGCCGGACAGCCGGTTTATGCAATAGTCAAAGAAAATAGCTTTTATATAAAAGTTTTACTTGAAGAGACAAAGCTAAGCGGTGTAAAGGTTGGCAACAAAGCATACATAAAGTTGGACGCATATCCTGACAAAACCTTTGAAGGTGAGGTGGAAAGTATAGATATTGCATCTGCTGCAAAGTTTGCACTAGTTCCAAGGGATATATCAGCAGGTGAGTTTACTAAATTGGCACAAAGGATACCGGTGAAAATAAGAATAACAAAAGGAGACATGAGCCTTTTAAGAGTTGGCTTGGGTGGAGAGGTAGAGATTGAGAAAAAGTGATGGAAAATAAACCTATCTACGAAACAATTACAAACTTAGAAAGAGGATTAATCACTTTTATAGTTATGACCGGAGCCTTTATGGCTATCTTGGATACAACCATCGTTGACATTGTTGTTCCAAAGATGATGGGACCACTTCAAACAGACCTTTACGGTATTCAGTGGGTAATAACAGCCTACATGATAGCTTCAGCTGTAATGCTGATTTTATCAGAATGGCTTGATAAAGTCATAGGTCTTAGAAAGGTATTTATAGCCGGAATAGTGGTATTTACGCTTTCATCTTATATGTGTGGAGTAGCACAATCCTTAGATTGGATGATATCGTCAAGAATCACGCAAGGTATCGGCGAAGCTTTGATTATGGCAACAGCACAAACGATTTTATTTTCTGTCTATCCGGAAGAAAAAAAGGGCTTAGCAATGGGAATTTTTGGGCTTGGTGTTAGCTTCGCACCAGCACTTGGACCAACTCTTGGGGGATACATTACAGAGTATTTAAATTGGAGATGGGTATTTTTTATCAACCTTCCGGTAGGAATTTTAACAACCATCCTTGCAATTTTTTATCTTCCGGAAACAAGCATGATAAGAGAAAAGGCAAGGCTAAATTTTATATCCTACTTTTTCTTGTCTGTCTTTACAATAGCTTTATTAATATTACTTTCAAAAGGGCAACAGCTTGGTTGGTTTATGTCTGATACGATAGTATATCTAACCATAATTTCAGGGTTTGCATTACTGTTATACATTCTTTCAGAGATCTTATCAAAAGAGCCGCTGATAGATTTTAAAATTTTTTTAATCAAAGAATACTTTGTAGGTTTTATGGTGTTTTTCTTACTTCTTGGATTTTCTATGTATCAGGTTTTTTACCTTCTTCCACTTTACTATGAAAACCTAAAAGGGCTTCCAACCTTTGAGGCAGGACTTCATATACTCGCCTTTGCGTTTTTTATAGCTTTATTCTCTCCCGTTGCCGGCATTTTGTCTGATAAGTGGAATGAAAAGTATGTTTTATACATAGCAACAGTTTTATACTTGATCACATCTATCTTTATAATTCCAAAGTTAGATTACTACACACCGACAGTTAAAGCTGCATTAATGACCGTTCCTCTTGGTATTTCTATGGGAATGTTTTTTGCACCGGTTACAACCTTGGCACTTAGAAAGCTTGGACCAAAAACATCTCTCGGTACAGGACTTATGCATTATGGAAGGTTTGTAGGTGGTTCATTTGGGACTGCAATAGCTACAAATGACTTATACAAGCACCAATGGGAGCATTTTGAAGGGATAAATGCAATGCAAAATTACAATTACGTCAGTCAGTTTATTGATAAAATCAAAGAAAATATGGTAGCAGTTCCGGAAAACGTAGCAGAGCTAAAAGCTAAGGCTTTATTTTATGGCGTCGAATATCTTCACAGTCTAAACTTTTCATTTCAAGATACATTTTTTATTGCCGGACTATTTGGCTTACTTGGAGCTTTACCGGTTATTTATATGTGGATTTCCGATTTGATTGACTTTAATTCTAAAAATACTTCCAATTAAAGTATGTCGGGGTAATAAATTAGGTAAAAACAGAAGATTTTTGCCGACTGCAGGATGACGGATAAAGGTTGAATGGTAAACATTAGAGAAAGGGTAACCTATTTTGTCATTCTGAGCGAAGCGAAAAATCTCATGCTTTTATTGATTTTCTCACCCTGACGCATTCGTTTTATTTTACTTTTACATTCATATATACTTGCTATCGAATATTATCTCTAAAATTATACCTAAATTCAAACTCTTTTTAGATATTAGATAAAGATGCCCTTACTTACACCATGAAATTTTATCAACCTCTTTTGTTATTTCTAAGTATTTATCCATACGATCTCTTTCAAAACCATTTTTTTGATAAAATATTTCTTTAAAGATGATTGTAAGCATGTAAAAAATATCAAGAAGCATTAATTTAATAAAAACTATATAACGCTAAACCAAGGAGAGATATGGCAATCTTACCGTTTTATAAAAAAGTTGATATATTTACAAAGCAATCGGAAGAAGCTAAGAAATTTTCAAAAGAATTGAAAGCATGGCTTGAAAGTAAAAACATAGAAAGCAATATTTTTGAAAATTTATCAGACCTTGAAAAAGAAGAAAACTTAAAATGCACGGATTTATTAGTTGTTGTTGGTGGAGATGGTTCTTTATTGATAACTGCAAGAAGAGTTGCAAAATTTCAAATTCCAATAATCGGAATCAATCTTGGAAGGCTTGGATTTTTAACAGAAATTAATAAAGATGATGCTTTTAAAGAGCTTGAAACCATACTATCCAAGCCACTTTGTATATCAAAGCGTATGATGTTAAGAGTAAGTCTTTTCAGAGAAGGAAATAAAATATTAGAAGCTGATGTATTAAATGATGTAGTTATCAATAAAGCAATCCTTGCAAGAATCGTTGATGTTTCAGTTTATGTTGGAGATAGATATATAACTACTTATAACGGAGATGGAATTATCGTATCAACGCCAAACGGTTCTACTGCTTACGCTTTATCAGCAGGTGGTCCGATTGTATATCCAATGATGGAAGTATTTGTTTTAGTCCCTATCTGTCCCCATACTCTAACAGACAGACCTATAATTTTGCCAACCTTAGAGCCAATCACCATTAAAATGGTATCTAAAGAAAAAGATGCATGGTTAACCTTAGACGGACAAGAAGGTACTCAAATTTTTTATGGTGATGAGATTGTTGTAAAACAATCTCCATATTATGCACATATCGTAAGAACTCCATATAAAAATTACTTTGATATTTTAAGGGAAAAGTTAAATTGGAAGTAAGAGTTGGTATCGGATACGATATTCATAAATTAGAAAGTGGTAAAAAGTTAATCATTGGCGGTGTGGAAATACCATCTGAAAAAGGTTTTTTAGCTCATTCTGATGGTGATATCTTCTTTCATGCTTTAACTGATGCACTTCTTGGAGCTATAGGATACGCAGATATTGGAGAGCTGTTCCCAGATTCAAACCCAGAATATAAAAACAAACCAAGTGAATACTTTCTCTTTTATGCTAAAAAATTAGTAGATGATAAAAAATATAAAATCTCAAACATAGATGGCGTTATAATAATAGAAAAACCTAAGCTTTTACCTTACAGAAGGCAAATTATACAAAACACAGCCAGAATTCTTGGAATAAGCGAAGACAGAATTTTCATAAAAGCTAAAACCAATGAAAAATTAGACAGCATAGGCAAACAAGAAGCAGCATCTTGTTATGTTGTAGTTCTACTGACAAAAACGGAGGATTAAATAATGAAAGATATAGATTTAAACACAACGGTAGAGCAAGTATTAAGAAAGTATCCATTTACAAGAAGATTTTTTGAATCTAAAAACATGTACTGCAATGTTTGTGCTTGCAAACCTCATGAAAGATTACAGATCGCAGCCATAAACTACGGACATGACCCAAATCAATTTGTAGAGGAGCTAAAGCAGTTTATAGCAGATTATGGAAAAAATCAACAAAACACTTGAAATTATTAGAACCGTTTTATCTTACAACGATAAACTTTTAGAAAGAGTAAAAGTATCCCAAGCTATACTTGAAAACGTAGGCGATATTCTTACTCCCGGATTAAAAGAAGATTTAAAATCCATTGATAATATAAACGTCAATAAAAAAAGAGAATTTTTAAAGATAGTCTTAAACTTTTTAGAAGAAGTAAAATCAAAGTATGAAAAACAAACTACACAAAAACAAGAAGAAGCTAAGTTTGATTTAGTCCAGCTTGCAAAGTTAAGCATTGAAAAACTTCAATCTTTGTTAGCTACAGAAAAGAAAGCCTTTAAAAAAATCCAGGTTAGCAATGTAAGAGATGCTCTTTTTAACCTTCCAAACAGATATGAAGACAGAAGAATAAAGAAAATACTAAAAGTCAAAGACGGAGAAACAGGAACATTCATCGCAGAAGTTGAGGATATAAAAAAAGTTGGCAGAGGAAAGTTAAAAGTAGAGGTCATTTTAAAACAAGACAATGTAAGATTTTCAGCATTTTTCACCCATGAAAGCCCTTATCTTTTCATAGCATTTAGAAAAGGTAAAAAAGTAAAAATATTTGGAAAAGTTAGCTTTTTTAATAAAAATATATCAATCATTCAGCCAGAGATTTTAGAGCCGGTAGAAGATATTATAGATAGAATAGCACCTGTTTACTCTTTAAGAGGAGACAGTTCTGTAAAAACAACAGGACAGACTTTAAACCATCTAAGAAGAGGAATGTATAAGATTGTAGAAAAATTCTCATCTGTGAAAGATTATATGCCTGATGATATATTAAGTAAGTATAACTTTCCATCACTTTCAAAAGCTATAAAAAATGTCCATTTCCCAGAAGACAGCTTTGATATAGATTTATTAAACAACTTTCAAGATATACATCAAAAGCGTTTGATTTTCGATGAGCTTTTTTTATTGCAACTTGCCCAAAAATACAGAAGATACTTACTACAAAAACATCCAAGCTATAAAATTAAGATAGATTCAAACTTTTTAGAAAACTTTCAAAAAAATCTACCTTTTGAACTAACTCAAGCTCAGGTTAGAACCATAAAAGAGATTTTAGAGGATATACAAAAAGAAATCCCGATGAATAGAATGGTCCAAGGAGATGTTGGAAGTGGTAAGACGGTTGTAGCAGCGGCTGCATCTTTGGCAGCGGCTTTAAACGGCTACCAAGCTGCAGTAATGGCACCAACAGAAATTCTTGCATGGCAGCATTATCATAATTTTAAAAACTTTCTCAAAGATTATCTGAAAGATTATGAAATAGCTATTTTAACAGGAAGTATGAAAGCTTCAGAAAAGAAGCAGGTATACAAAGCGGTAGAACTTGGAGAGATAAAAATCTTAATCGGAACCCATGCATTATTAGAAGAAAAATTAAAATTCAAAAACTTAGCTTTGGCAGTGGTTGACGAACAGCACAGGTTTGGAGTTGAGCAAAGAAAAGCATTGATTGAACGTTCAGACAAAATGCCCCATGTATTAGTAATGACAGCAACACCAATTCCAAGAACCTTAGCATTGGCAAACTATGGAGACTTAGATATATCTAAATTAGACCAGCTTCCAAAAGGCAGAAAACCCGTAAAAACAATTTTGCTTTTTGATGACGAAAGAGAAAAAATGTATGAAATTATAAAACAAGAGCTTGATAAAGGAAGACAAGCCTTTGTAGTTTATCCATTAATCCAAGAATCAGAAAAATCAGACCTAAAATCTGCTGAAGAAGGCTACAAACATTGGCAAGAAAGATTCCCGGATAAAAAAGTTTTACTACTTCATGGAAAAATGAGCCAAGAAGAAAAAGATGAGATAATGAAACAGTTTAAAGAAGGAAAAGCTTATATTCTTGTATCAACAACGGTTATAGAAGTTGGTGTAGATGTTCCAAATGCAACGGTGATGGTAATAGAAGAAGCTCATAGATTTGGACTTTCTCAAATTCATCAGCTAAGAGGTAGAATTGGAAGAGGTCAGTATGAAGGCTACTGCTTTTTAGTAGCCCCGGCTAATCTAAAATATCCACTGAAAGATAGTACAAAAGAAAAATCAAGATTAAAAACCTTAGAAAGATTAAAAATTCTTGTAAAAACAACAGATGGGTTTAAGATTGCAGAAAAAGACTTAGAGCTTAGAGGAACAGGAGAAATTACAGGAACAAGACAATCCGGCGAAAGCGATTTTTCTATTGCCGACTTAACAAGAGATAAAGAAATCTTAGAATTAGCTACAAAAGAAGCTGAAGAATTGATAAAAAAAGACCCAGAGCTTGAAAATCATAAAGAATTAAAGCAGATACTATTTGAAAAGTACGGTCAAAGATTCGATTTAGTTAACATTGCTTGAAAGGCTGCTTGTAAAAATCAACACGCTACCTTTGAGGCTGTAAGCCGAAGGATCTCCTCTTTTAAAAATTGAGGAAAAGAGAAGATTCTTCGCCGGCTGCAAAATGACAGCAAGATAATACCTTTATCATTTTTTAGAACAGCCTCATGTCAAATTATACTTTTATTCCTAAGAACTCTTTATCAACCAAGGAAGTTGTATAAGTTCCTTTTATAAATTCTGGATGTTCAAGCATTTTTAGATGGAAAGGAATGGTAGTTTTGAGCCCTTCAATAATGAATTCTTTTAAGGCTCTCTTTCCTCTTTCTATAGCCTCTTCTCTCGATTTTCCCCAAACGATAAGTTTAGCCATTAAAGAATCGTAGTATGGTGGAATAGTATATCCTTGATATATATGTGTATCTACTCTCACGCCATAGCCACCGGGAAGATATAGTTTTTCTATTTTCCCCGGTTGAGGAACAAAAGAGATTGGGTCTTCTGCGTTTATTCTAAACTCTATGGCATGACCGTTTGGTTTAATTTCTTCTTGTCTTAGGGTTAGCTTTTGTCCGTCTGCTATTTTTAATTGCCAAGAGACTATATCAACACCTGTAACCATTTCTGTAACAGGATGTTCTACTTGTATTCTTCCATTCATTTCAATAAAATAAAAATTCTTATTTTTATCAACGATAAACTCAACAGTCCCAGCACCTGTAAAATTAACAGCCTTAGCAAACTTAACAGCCGCTTCTCCCATCTCTTTTCTTATTTTATCATCTATAAATGGAGATGGAGATTCTTCTATAAGTTTTTGATGTCTTCTTTGGACAGAACACTCTCTTTCTCCAAGATGTATGACATTTCCAAACTCATCAGCTAATATCTGGATCTCTATGTGTTTTGGATTTTCTATAAATTTTTCTATATAAACTCGCCTATCACCAAAAGAACTTTCTGCCTCTCTTTGTGCTAAAGGTAAAAGCCTTGCAAGTTCTTGCTCGTTATGGGCAACTCTCATACCCCTGCCACCACCACCGGCTGCAGCCTTTATAAGTACAGGATATCCAATTTCAGAAGAAATTTCTAAAGCTTCTTTTAGTTCTTCTACTGGTGGACTACCGGGAATTATTGGAACTCCCGCCTTTTTTGCTGCTTCACGAGCCTGTGCTTTGTCTCCTGTAAGTTTTATTGTTTCTGAAGATGGTCCAATAAATTTTATATTGCTTCTTTCACAGATAGCTGCAAAGGTAGGGTTTTCTGCTAAAAAACCATATCCAGGATAAACTGCATCAGCATGGGTTAAATCTATAGCAGAAAGCAACGCAGGAATATTTAAGTAACTCTTTGTCGCATTAGCAGGTCCTATACAAACTGATATATCAGCTAAATCTTTATGAATACAATCTTTATCTGCTTCGGAGTAAACAGCAACACTTTCTCCGCCAAGCTCTCTAATGGACCTGATAGCCCTAATAGCAATCTCTCCTCTGTTTGCAATCAATATTCTTTTAATTCTTTTTAACAACTCCTTTACTCCTGACAAAAAATTATTAATAAATTATATTACATATGCTTGGGGTGAGAAATTACATCTAAAAAACTCCTTGGCGGTAGTTAAAATTGTAATAGCAAAAATTCCACCAAGGAGGCAAAAATGCAAAAATCTAATCTTTATTTTACAATATTTCAAAAAATCTATGATATCTAATATTCTTACACTTGCCAGATTTCTAATTTTTCCTTCTATTCAATCCTAGTATCTGTTTAGAAAATCAAAATCAGAAAGAGTTTATAAAGTCCTTAGAGAATATTGAGGGTGTTCCAAAATTTTCGTAAGCTTACCTTTCCGTATCATCCTGAGGACGAAGTCCGAAGTATCTTTTTTTGATTTTTTGACTTGGAAAGAAAACAAGAGATTCTTTGTCGGCTTCAGAATGACGGCGTGAATTTATGGAACCAGTCTCCCTATAACAACTTCCCAAAAAATACAAATTTATGATATAATACTTTTTTAACTTAAATTTAACAAGGAGGAAGCTTAGAATGATTCAAACCATAGAATGGAAAGCATTACCAAGAAAGAAAACTGTTAAAAGCGAATTAAAAAATTACAGAAAAAAAGGCTATTTACCGGCAGAGATTTATGGTAAAGGGCACCCAAACATTTCAGTTTACATTACTAAAAAATCGCTACTTTCAAGACCACACGGAAACTTTTTAATTAAGCTAATAATTGAAGGAGATCCAGAGCCAAAATTGTGCATTTTAAAAGATATTCAATACAGCTACTTAGGAGACGAGCCTATTCATGTTGACCTTTACGAAGTAACGCAGGGTGTAGAGCTTGATATTGAAGTTCCTGTTGAATTTGTTGGAAAAGTTAAAGGTGTGGAAAAAGGCGGTATCTTTGAAGCTCATTTACACTCTATCTTGGTAAGAACAACTCCAAAGAATATTCCAGAAAAAATTGTTATAGACGTTTCTGATCTTGATTTAGGAGACGTTTTCCATGTTAGAGATATAAAAGCTCCAGAAGGTGTGAAGATTATGACACATCCGGATGAAGTTGTTGCAGTAGTTTCTGAACCTGAAGTTGAAGAAGTATCAGCTGAAGAAGGAGAAGGAGCAACAGCATAATTGATTAAGGCAATAATAGGACTTGGCAATCCGGGTGAGAAGTATAAAAACACTCGTCATAATGTAGGCTTTATGGTTGCTGATTTGGTTGCCAAGTCTTTAAACTGCGATAAAAAATATAAAGAAAAAGCTTTTTCGCATATTTTCGAATGCCCTGATTACGATGTTATTATTGCAAAACCACAAACTTATATGAATTTAAGCGGTAATGCTGTATTAAATATACTTAAAGACTACAAAATAAAACCATCTGAAATTTTGGTTGTGTATGATGACTTAGACCTTCCGCTTGGAGTAGCAAGATTAAGGTTAAAAGGTTCAAGTGGTGGACATAATGGGATAAAATCTATTATTAATACAATCAAAACGGAAGAATTTCCCAGATTGAAAATAGGAATAGGCAGACCGGAAAAAAAGGAAGAAGTGTCCGATTATGTTTTATCACCTTTTACAAAAGAAGAAAAATTCATGTTAGATAAAGTTTTAGCCCATGCAAATGAATGCATTCTAAATGTGTTAAAATATGGTGTAGAAAAATCTATGAATATGTGTAATAAAAATGTAATATAAAGCCTTGCTTTCCTGCAAATTGGCGGGAAGGCTGATTTAAAAAATCATCCAAAAGGAGGAAGATGTATGAGACATTACGAGTTAGTTTTCGTGCTTAAGCCAACTTTGTCTGAAGAGGAAATCAAAACCAGAGTTCAGGCAATCAAAGATTTAATCCAGCAAAACCAAGGTGAGATTTACAACGAAGAAAACTGGGGAAGAAGAAATCTTGCCTATCCAATTAACAAGTTCAATTCTGGATACTATTTCTTAATCAACTACAAAACAGAAAATTATAAACTACCGGCGATCTTAGAGTACAATCTAAGAATCAATGAAGACATAATCAGATTTTTAAATATGAAATTAAAAACTCCTAAAGCTGTTGCTAAAGGAGAATAAAGAGGTTGCATAATTATGCTCAATAAGGTCATGTTAATCGGAAGGCTTACAAGGGACCCGGAAGTTAGGTTTCTTCCAAGCGGTGTACAGGTAACAAATCTTACTATAGCTGTAAATAGAAGATATAAAGACAAAAGCGGAGAGTGGAGAGAAGAGAGCTACTTTTTTGACATTGAAAGTTACGGAAAACTTGCTGAAAGAGTAGGATCTCAGCTTAGCAAAGGGTATCAAATTCTTATTGAAGGCTCATTAAGACAGGATAGGTGGGAATCATCTTCTGGCGAAAAAAGAAGTAAGGTAAAAATTGTGGCAGATAGAATAGCCTTACTTGGAAAGCCCGGCGATAGAAATGCTAAATCAACCTCTACAGAGGAAGACCTTGACATACCGCTCGAAGATTTTGAATCAGACGAGGATGTACCATTTTAAAAATTTATTTAAAGGAGGAGAATAAAAATGACTAATGCTGCTCAAAATAAACCATACTTTCCAAAAAGAAAAAAATACTGTAAATTCTGTGCAGAAAAAAAAGAACCAAGTTACAAAGACATTGAAACATTGAGAGAGTTTATATCTGAAAGAGGTAAAATAATTCCAAGTAGAACTTCTGGAACTTGTGCTAAACATCAAAGAAGGTTGGCTGTTGAGATTAAAAGAGCAAGACAGCTTGCTTTAATACCTTACGTAATTATTTAAGGAGGTGAAATATGAAGGTTGTTTTAACTAAGGACGTAGAAGGCTGGGGAACTATTGGTGATGTTATAGAGGTTAAAAGAGGTTTTGCAAGAAATTATCTTATTCCAAGAGGATTGGCATTAGAATTAACAGAAGAGAATAAAAGATTTATTGACAATATTTTAGCCCAAAAAGCAAGAAAGCTCCAAAGAGAAAAAGAGAAAGCTCTTGAATTAGCAAAAAAACTAAACGGCGTTGAGGTTGAAATAGGAAGACCGATTGGTGTGACCGGAAAAATGTATGGTTCTGTTACAACGTCAGATATTGCTGAAAAATTAAAAGAAAGAGATATTGAAGTTGATAAGAAAAAAATAATGCTTAGAAGTCCAATTAGAAATCTTGGAAGTTACAATATCCAAGTTAAATTACATCCTGAAGTATCAGCAACTATCAAAGTACACGTAGTACCAGAATCTAAATAATAAAAGCTATGGAAACTCTAAAGGATTTGCCCTTTTTGCCTTATGATGAAGATGCAGAAAGGGCAATCCTTGGAAGTTTAATCGTTTATCCTGAAATCATTGACTCAGTCCTTACTAAGCTAAAAATTGATGATTTTTATCTTCAAAAACATAAAATCATTTACGAGACCATTATTGATTTATTCAACCAAGGGAAATCCTTAGGATTGATCATCTTAAAAGACGGATTAGAAAAAAAGGGAAAATTAGAATTCATAGGAGGAATAAGTTATTTATACCAAATTTCCGAAGAAAGTGTTCCGCCTGACATAGCATTTCAAATTGTTGATATCATTAAAGAAAAATCCATTTTAAGGTCTTTAATAGAATCTGCGCAAAAGATAATTGCCAAAGCAAAAAATAAAGAATCTGATATAAACAGTTTATTAGAGGAAGCGGAAAGTATAATTTTTCAGGTAACAGAAAATAAAGAAGTAGTAAATTATTACAGTCTTGGAGAAGTTTTAAAAGAGACTTTAAAAATAATCAATGAACTTTCCAAAAAGGAAACAGTGGTCACAGGAATACCAACTGGATTTTATGATTTAGACAGATTAACCACCGGATTTCATCCGGGTGATTTAGTCATAATTGCTGCAAGACCGGGTATGGGAAAAACAAGCTTTGCATTGTCAATTTTACATCATCTATCCGTTGTAGATGAAGTTCCCTCTGCATTTTTCTCATTAGAAATGTCAAGACAACAAATTGCAATGAGACTTCTTGGAGAAGAATCTAAAATTCCACTTAAAAAAATAAGGTCTGGATTTTTAAATGAAAGTGAGATTGAGAAATTAACAGAAGTTGCATTAAAAATGATGAATGCGCCATTGTATATAGATGATACTGCCTCTTTATCTATCTTAGATTTAAAAGCAAAGGCAAGAAGGTTGAAAAAAGAAAAAGATGTCAAGATAATCGTTGTTGATTATCTGCAACTGCTTCGCTCCCATAGAAGAGTAGAAAATAGACAACAAGAAGTAGCAGAAATATCAAGAGGGCTAAAGGCTTTAGCAAAAGAGCTTGGAATTCCTGTTGTAGCTTTGGCACAGCTTTCAAGGCAAGCTGAAATGCGAGCAGACAAAAGACCACAGCTTGCAGACTTAAGAGAATCTGGTAGTATTGAGCAAGACGCAGACCTTGTTTTATTCATACATAGACCTGAGTATTATAAGAAAAATCCTTCGCCGCAAGAAGAAGGGTTAGCGGAGATAATAATTGCAAAGCAAAGAAACGGACCAACCGGCACGGTTCATTTAGCATTCATTAAAGAAATAACTAAATTTGAAAATTTAGCTAAAACAAGTCATAATATAGAAGAAGAAATTTATGAAGAAGAGCAGGAATATATAGAAGAGTCTGAAGACGGAGTAGATTTTTAAAATGGGTGTAATAAATTCTTTAATAGAGCATACAGGAAACATAACAATTTTTTTTCTTAGAACGTTATTATCTTTTAAAAAATTTCCAAAGATAAAGCATATACTTAAATATATGGAAGATATTGGCGTCAATGCTGCACCTTTGATAGTATTAACCGGATTTTTTACCGGTGGTGTTTTAGTTGTAGAGACTTATCCAACCTTTCATAAATTCAACGCTGAGTTTTTGATGGGAGCTTTGGTATCATTGTCGCTTGCAAGAGAATTATCGCCTGTTTTAGTAGCTCTTTTAGTTACTGCAAGGTCTGGTTCTGCAATTGCTGCAAATATAGGCACAATGAGAATAACAGAGCAGATAGATGCTCTTGAAGTTATGGCAGTAGACCCAATGAGATATCTTGTTGCTCCAAGAATAATTACAGCAATACTAATGGTGCCATTCCTAACAGTTTTATCCTATACAAGCGGTGTAATTGGTGGATACTTTACATCTGTTTATGTTTACGGAATAAATGAATACATGTATTGGGAAAAATTAAAAGATTTTACAGAGCTAAAGGATATTATGGGTGGTTTGTTTAAATCTGCTGTGTTTGGTGTTGTTCTTGTTACGATAGCAGCTTATTTTGGGTACATTACCAAAGGTGGTGCAGAAGGTGTTGGTAGGTCAACAACAACTGCTGTAGTTGTTGCATCAGTAGTTATCTTAATCCTTGACTATTTCCTAACTGCACTTATTTACTGATGCGAATTTTAGATGCTTACATTTACAAAAAGCTTTTTGTATATTTACTTATCATTTTTCCATCTTTCTCAATAGTCTCTGCTTTAATTGAGCTTATTGAGATTTTAAAAAAAGCAAAAAACATAGAATTTAGCACTTTAACTTTGTACATCCTAACAAAGCTTCCTGAAAATGCTTATTACATAATCCCAATTTCTTTAATAGTAGCATCTTTTATGTTTATCAATGACTTAATAAAAAGCAGAGAAATTTATCCAATCATACTAAATGGAATATCCTTAAATTATATCTCAATAAGAATTATGCTCTTTTCAATCTTGGTTGTGGTTTTACAAGTCATAAATTTAGAAACCGTTATGCCAAAGACTAATCAGATATATCAAACTTTATATTTAAAGTTAAAAAATCAGCAAGAAGATGAAAAAGTCAAAGGCATAGCTTATAAAATGTGGCTAAGGATAGGAGAAAACCAATTTTTATACTTTGATTTTTTTGATTTAAACTCAAAGGTTGGAAAAAAACTAATATTTATTAGCTTAGATAAGGAGTTTAACCCAATTTACAGATTAGAAGCAGAAGATTTTAAAGTTAGCTTAGATAAAATTGAAGCATCAAACGGAAGGTTGATAAAAATAAATAGCTTAGATAACATTATAGTTGAAAAATTTGATAAAAAAATTTTAGATATAAATATTGATGTAGAGAACATAAAAAAAATTATCCTGGCTAAAAAGCCTGTGTCAATTTCAGAGTTATACAAAATAGCTTCCATATCTCAAGCTTATGGTTATGAATCATATTATTTTTGGAGCAAGTTTTATGAAAAGTTGGCTACTGTTATAGCACCTTTTATTTTAACGGTTTTCATTCTTGGATTTATATGGACTAATAATAAGCTTTACACTGCTTTAGGATTTTTGGCAACAGTATTTTACTGGTATGGAACATCACTAATATCTGCCGTTGCTGAAGTTGGCAATATTCCGTATTTTTCTATATTCTTTTTTGACGTTGTGTTTTTAGTGATTGGTCTTTATATTTTAAACAGTAAAAAGGTTAGTTTTTCGTGATAATTATCAAGCTCAACTAAAATTTATAACACCTGTAATCTCACGTTTTTGTTGAATTTCTTGTAAGATATACTTCTCTGATATGTTTTTTACCTAATCTACTTACTCACTTGTTTAACGCCTTCTTGATAATCTCTAATCTATCTTTAACTTTTTCTATTTCTTTTTCATCTTTAAAGAATTCCAAGACTTCTTCATCTTTAAACTCAACTTTACCTTTTTGTTTTATTATCTCTGCAACATAATCAGCAACTGCAAGTAATTTTTTACATCTTTTGGATGAGTTGAATTTAACATCAGTAATTTTACCATTTTCTTCTTTAATATAAAAACTAACCGCATGACAACCGCTTTTACATTTTCCAATTTCTTTATAATCTGAAGGAGTAACTTCTACAAAATTTTTTAATCCACCTTCAATATAATCCTTTACCTTCATAATTTCACTCCTCTTTTATATAAAATCTACTGAAATCAAACATTTTTAAATAACGCGATTCTTCTCCTTTGTGAATTAATTGAGTTATTAATTTTGCTGTAATTGGAGCAAGTAATATTCCGTTTCTGAAATGGCCTGTAGCATAGTATAAATTTTTTATCTCAGATTTTCCAAGAATAGGAAGACCATCGGGAGTTGCTGGTCTAAATCCATACCAAGTTTCTGTGATTTCATAGTCTTTCGTAGATGGTAAAGTTTCTAACAAACCTTTAAGCAGTGAAAATATTCCGGATACCGTATTTCCTTCTTTAAAAAAAACATTTTCTTGCGTAGCACCAACAACAACTAAATTGCTATCTTTTCTTGGAATTATGTAAGCTCTACTGCTATATAGGATTTTTGAAATTTCATTTTTAGTTTTTGTTTTGAATGACAACATTTGTCCTTTAACTGGAAAAACTTTGATAGGTTCTATTTCGCCCGACCAAGCTCCAGCAGCTAAAATACAAAAATCTGCTTCAAAAGCCCCATTGTTTGTGATCACTCTTTGAAATATTCCATTATCAGCCTCTATAAATTTAACTTCTGTAAACTCTTTCACAGTTATATTAGAATTTTTTACATATTTAACTAATGATATAACGAGTTTTCTATTATCAACCTGCTTATCCTGTGGGAAAAAAGCTCCACCGATAACAAAACTTGAGATTTTAATTCCCATATCTAAAATTTCTTGACGAGTAAGAATTTTTGACTCTAAGCCTAATTCTTTGTAATAATCTACTCTTTTAGATAAGTTTTCCATTTCTTTCTCTGAAAAAGCAGGACAAACAATTCCACATTCATAATATGAAACTTCATTCCCTGTCTCTTTTTCAAGCTGCTTTACGAAATCTTTATACATCTCTCTAGATTCAACGGCAAAATTTAGAAAATTTCCGGTTAAACCCTCTGCTTGAGGTGCAAGCATACCACCGGCCGCCCATGATGCCCCTCTTCCAAGTAAATTTTTTTCCAAAATCGTAATTTCATAACCCAATTTGTTTAATTCTCTTGCTATCGAAAGCCCTATAATTCCACCGCCGATGATTATACCTTTCAACTATACACTCCTAAAAATCCACCTTTAATCCATCATACGCAGCCATTACTTTTAAACCTGTTCTGTCTGACATTTCTTTTGCAACCTTAGAAGGTGTATACTTTAACATCTGTATACTGAAATGGGTCAAAATGGTTAGTTTAGGTTTTACTTTTTCGATTATCCTTTCTACATCTTCGGCAGAAAGATGATAATAGTTTAAATTGGGTTTTACAAATGTAGTGTTAAAAACCATAACATCTGGATTTTCTGGGTATGCATACAACATATCTTCGTAAAATCTTCCGCAAGCTACATATATAAAAATTTTTTTGTTATATTCAAACTGTAAGCTGTAGGTATCTGCACCCTGGTGTATGTGCTTGATTAAGGGTTTTATTTTTATGCTTTCGTATTCAATGGTTTTTCCAAGCTCTGTTATCTCAATTTTTTTAAAGCCTTTTTTAGTGTATTTTAAAACAACCGGGTCATCTCCATCTACTGCGTCTTTTGGGGCAAGCAATAAATCTAATTTATTTTTATTGCTATCTGTGGCAGACTCTACGACAGATGCTACATCTGCTACATGGTCTAAATGTCTATGGGATAAAACTATTGCGTTTAAATCTCTTGGCTCTAATCCTCTTTCAAAGATTCTGATTAAGCTTCCAGGTCCTGGGTCTATCAGTATGTTTTTACCGGCAAAATGAAGCCACATTCCTCCAGAATGTCTGAGCTGTCTAAAAACTACAGTTCTACCACCACCAGTACCAAGAAAAATTATATAATCTAAAATATTAACCTTCCTCCTTCTACAGGGATTAAAGCTCCTGTTGTAAAATCAGTTTCTATTAAATATTTTACAGCCTTAAAAACTTCTTTTCCACCCGCCCATTTTTTAAGTAGTGTCTTTTGAAGTGGCTTTTCTATGTCATCTAAACCTTCTGCCGGTATGATTGGACCTGGTAGTATTCCATTTACAAGTACGTAAGGTGCAAACTCTTTTGCAAATGCTTTTGTCATGGTAACCATTCCACCTTTTGATATACTGTAAGGTGTAAAATCTTTGTAAGGAAGAATTGCTGAATAATCTATTATGTTTATAATCCTTCCTTCTTTCCTTTCATACATAATTTTTCCAAATTTCTTTGACAAATAGAATGGTGCTTTTATATGTATCTTGTAAAATATTTCTAAATCTTCAAAGGTAGCTTCTTCTAATGGTTTTTTGTAGTAGATTGATGCGTTGTTTATTAGAATGTCTATGTGTCCAAAAATATTAAGTGATTGGTTTACTAAACTTATAAGCTGGTTTTCATCAAGTAAATCCGCCCTTATAATCTCTGCTTTTACTCCAAAGCTTTTTGCTTGCTGTAATACTTTTTCAGCCTCTTCTTTGGAAGAGTTATAATGAATCAGTACATTACAGCCATGCTCAGCAAGACCTAAAACAATCTCCCTGCCAATCCTTTTAGAACCACCTGTGATTAAAGCGTTTTTCCCTTTTAAGTCCATCTTAATCCTTCATAAGATTTATTAGAGTTTAAATATAGTCATAAAGAGTTATGATTCAAGGACGAGATTATTTTGACTAAAGTTTTCAGGCAGGATTATCGGAAAAGTGGAGTAATCATATTTGAGTTTAATACATTTCAATTCCTCATAGTTGAGGGTGTTCCAAAATTATTTTCTCAGTTAAAATTAAATACACAAAATCAGATATAATTTTATGATATTGCAATTAAATTGTAAAAGTTTTTGGATAATCTCAATAGCTATATTTCTATATCAAACACTAAAACAATATTCTTATAGAGAAGTCCTTTAAGAACCTAAATATCTTGGCTTTAAAACTATTGCTGGAAAAACAGGACAGTGCTACATAGCACATGCTACAGATTTTGCCTATGGAGATATGAGGGTGTTCCACAAATCCACATCGTCATTCTGCAGCCGGCGAAGAATCTTATATTTTTATTGAATTTCTCTATATAAGACTTAGAAATATATATTTTAACCCTAAGTTTTTGTTAAAATAGTTTACAAGTTTTTTTAAGGAGTATCATATGAGTAAATATCAAATTTTAGAAGATATGCTAAAAAAATCTGTTGTAGAAGATGTTGGTAATCAACTGAAAACAAGAGACTCAATCTATTTTGACCAAATAGACATAGAATACAAAGTATTCATAAATGATGATTATAAATTGGATATAGAAATTACGGAAATAAAAACTACAAAAGAATATTTACTAATAGATCTGATCGCAAATGAAATGAAAAATAAAATAAAGAAAGAGCTTGAACATTTAACAGCATTAATGAACGAATCCTACTGTTTAAACGAGTTTTTTATTAAATTGGAAATATACTCTTATGAAATCCAATCTTTTGGAGATAGTTTTTACAGAGATAGCTACATAAAAGTAAAAGTTCAAGACTGTGAAGCAGAGAAAGAGGAAGTTAATGTGCTAAAAAATGCCATAGATAGATTAAGTAAGAAGATGTACTATATAATAAATCAAAGTACTGGAATAGTTTTATCTGATATTTTTAATTTTGCAAATAATAAGGATATAGATTTTGAATCTCTTGATGATATTGATGATGAAGATATTCCTTTTTAATAAAAATGGAAAATAGTTTAGAAATTCAAGAAGTCTTTAATAAAAATGTTAAAAATTATGATGAATGGTATGAGAAAAACAAATATATCTATCTCTCTGAAGTAGAAGCTCTTAAAAAAGCTATTCCTCATGGTAAGAAAGGGCTTGAAATAGGAGTAGGAACAGGCAGATTTGCTGCAGTTTTAGGCATTGAGTATGGAATAGACCCATCGGAAGAAATGTTAAAAATTGCTAAAAAAAGAGGGATTAAAACGTTTTTAGGTTACGGTGAAAAATTACCGTTTAATGATGAAGAATTTGATTTTGTAGCCATTGTTATAACAATTTGCTTTGTAAAAAATCCTGAAAATGTTATAAAAGAAGCTGAAAGAGTTTTAAAAATTGGCGGAAGACTAATTGTTGGAATCATAGATAAAAATAGCCCTTTAGGTCAGTTTTATTTTGAAAAGAAAAAACAAGGACATTTGTTCTATAAATACGCTAATTTTTATTCTGTCGATGAAATTGTTAAAATGTTAGAAAAATATGGTTTTGGAAATTTTAAATTTTATCAGACGATTTTTAAGCCAATAGAAGAAATTAAAGAAGTAGAAATGCCAAAAGAAGGATATGGCGAAGGAAGTTTTGTCGTTATATCTGCTGAGAAATTATAAATAAGAGTGTTCCAAAATTATAGTAAGTTCTCTTTTCCATGTCGTCCTGAGGCCGTAAGACTGAAGGATCTCCTCTTTTAAAATAAGAAAAAATGAGATTCTTCGCTAACGCTCAGAATGACAACATTGATTTTTGGAACAGTTTCAATTATAAATTAATTCTAAATACGTCGGATGAGAAATTCAATAAAAGTATGAGATTCTTCGCCGGCTGCAGAATGACAAATAAGGTTACCTTTTTTCTGATTCTTATCATTCAACCTTTCTTTGTCATCCTGAGGCCGTAAGGCCGAAGGATCTCATTTTTTAAATTTTATAAAAACCGCTAATTTCTCACCCAAGGTATGAAATTTGAAAAAATTATTAACAAATTTTAACCATTCTTTCATTAAATCTTAAAATTCTTTTGATATAGTGATATGCGAATAATATTTTTAGAGGAGGTTGTTTAGATGAAGAGAACTTTAGCAGTGATGGCTCTCTTAGGAGCTGTAGGACTTGCAAACGCACAAGTTGTCGAGAACCCTATTCTCAAAAAACTTGTTGAGAAGGGTATCTTAAAAGAAGATGAAGCTGCAGCAATTGACGAGCAGCTTGCAAAAGAAGAGGCAGAAAAGGCAAGATACCAAGCGGAAATTGACAAAACAGCAATGGAAGCAAAAGACAAGTTGGCAAAGCTTGAGAAAAAATGGGGAGACATGCCAGCATTAACAGGTAAGTTTAAGAAGTTTGAAATTGGCGGAAAGGCTTACTTAGGCTATACTTATCAAGCTAGTAAGAAAAAATACAACGGAGGAATTAACGACTCAGGGGATTTTGAAGCAAGAAGATTTTACTTTGATACAAAGGCTTACATCTCAGACAAAGACTATATCAGATTTACAACTGATTTATCAGCAGGTACAGACTATAAACTCAAAATTAAATACGGTTATTTATGGAAAGATATCTCAGATTTAATACCTCACACTGGCTTTGAGTTTGGTATAGTTCATACACCTTGGATTGATTATGAAGAGCATTCTGGATGGTGGTACAGGTCTATAGATAAAACATTTATGGAGTCTGGAGATGGAATGGGATTATGGCCATCAGCAGACCTTGGAATTAACTTCAAGACAAAAACTCCATACATCACTTCTGAAATAGGAATGTTTAACGGAGAAGGTTATGACAAGATCAATACAAGTTCTAAAAACTCATCTGGCTTCCACAACTCTTTTGAAGGTAGAGTAACATATCACATATTTGGAAACGGAGATAAAAAAGTAAACCCAACAAAAGACCAATACGCAAACATATCTTTACACTTAGCAAGCAACATTGGATATAATGATAATAATTTTAGTGACTATATCTACCAAACTACGTATAATTATGTTTGTAATGGTCCTAATCCATCAGATTGTCATGTTAATTCAGATCCTAAAGGCAAAATTGTAGGACAAAACCCAGCTACTCACAAAAATCTTAACCTCTATCACATCCATGCAGTTTATAACCATCCAATGTTCTTAATCGCAGCACAGTATGCAAAAACAGATTATAACTCACTTTCTTCACAAGCAGGTGATGGATACTCTGTAAACGCAGAAGTAAGACCAGTTCAAGATTGGGCTATTTTTGGAAGATATGACTACTGGAAGTTTAAAGACGGATATCAAAAAACAGCTTTCTATAAAGATAGAAAAGCATATTATGCAGGCGTGGCATACACTATGAACAAATATGTAAAATGGATTGTAAACGTAGCATCTTTTGATTATAAGGCAAGCTCGTATTGTACTGGAGCTACATGTGATACTAAAAACAATGATAAAGACAGAACAAAATACATGTTAACAGCTGAGCTTAGCTGGTAATCCTACTGCTTTTTGTATGTTTGGGAGGGAGAGGGGAAATTGTTAAAATTTCTTAACAAAAAATTAATAAAAAATAAACATTTTCATAGTATCATAATCTTAAAAATTTAACGGAGGTAAGAAGAAGATGAAAGTTAAAGGCTTGAAAAAACTTGCAATAGCTGGAATTTTAGCAACATCTACTGCAGCAATAGCAGGAGTTACAATTACAGGTGCAGGATCAACATTTGTATATCCAATCATGTCTGCATGGGCTTATGCTTATGAAAAAGCAACAGGAAACAAAGTTAACTATCAATCAATTGGTTCTGGTGGTGGTATCAGACAAATTGAAAACAGAACAGTAGACTTTGGTGCATCAGACGCTCCATTAACACCAGAAGAATTAAACCAAAAGAAATTACTCCAATTCCCAACAGTAATCGGTGGAGTAGTTCCAACTTACAACCTACCAGAAGTAAAACAAGTTCTTAACTTCGACGGAAAAGCTCTCTGTGATATATACATGGGTAAAATCACTAAGTGGAATGACCCATACTTACAACAACTAAACCCTGGCGTAAACTTACCGGATAGACCAATCACGGTAGTTCACAGGTCTGATGGCTCTGGTACAACTTGGATCTGGACTAACTACTTATCAAAAGTTTGCCCAGAATGGAAAGAAAAAGTTGGATACGGAACATCTGTTAACTGGCCAACCGGTGTAGGCGGAAAAGGAAACGAAGGAGTAGCTAACTACACTAAGAGAATGAGAGGAGCAATAGGATACGTAGAATATATCTATGCAAAACAAAACAATATGCCTGCCGGAAAAGTTAAAAACAGAGAAGGAAACTTTGTTGCTCCATCTATGGAAAGCTTCCAAGCGGCAGCTGCTAACGCTAAATGGGATAAAAAGAAACATTTCTATGAAGTATTAACAGACCAACCAGGTAAAAATTCATACCCAATAGCTGGAGCTACATTTATTCTACTTGCAAAAGATAGACCAGAAAACTCAAAAAAAGCTGTTATGTTCTTTGACTGGGCATTTACAAACGGAGATCAAGAAGCAGAGAGATTAAACTATATCCCATTGCCACAAAACGTGAAAGATTTAATCAGGTCATACTGGAAAGAAAACGGATTGATGTAATACTTTTCTCATGTCTAACCTCCAATTTTGCCCTACCTCTAAAAAGGTGGGGCTTTTTGTTTTTTAAGAATAGCAATATTGTTTTTGCTACATAATAGTGTTTTAGGATTTTCTAAAACTATAAAAGTGTATATGTAAATAAGCCGGGTGAGAAATTGGGTAAAAGTAGGAGATTCTTCGCTTCGCTCAGAATGACAAATAAGATCGACTTTTCTCTTATGCTTATTAATCAATCTTTGCCTGTCATACTGAGGACTTTAGTCCTAAGGATCTTCTTTTTGGGTTTTTTAATAGAAAAATACTAGATTCTTTGCATGCTGTAGGAGTAAGATAAGAAAGGTGTGAATGTATACCTTTTAATTTCTCACCTGACGTGTACTTAATTTATAATAATTGTTTAACAAACAGTAAAGTAAGGAGCTTAAAGAATGGAAAATACAGCACTAAAAAGGGCGCTTCTTGTAGAAAAACTTTTAAAAATAATACTTGGATTTGCAGCAATATTTATAGGCTTTATACTTCCTGTGATTATATTCATTGTACTGTATAAAGAAGCATACCTTGCTATCCAAACTTTTGGAGTTTTAAACTTTTTAACATCTGCTGAATGGGACCCGGTTGCACTTAAATTTGGCGGGTTGGCTCCTATAGTTGGAACGTTGATAGCAACATTTTTATCAACATTATTCGCTGCTCCAATTTCAATTGGTATTGCTATTTTCTTGGTTGAACTTTCACCAAACAAACTAAAGCCAATCTTCTCAACTGCAATAGAGCTTCTAGCCGGAATTCCAAGTATCATTTATGGTATGTGGGGATTGTTTGTAATTGCTCCGTTATTTGGCGAAAAAGTAGAGCCATGGCTTCAAGCTAAGCTTGGCGGAATTCCTTTAATAGGAAAGCTTTTTGAAGGTTCTCCTACAGGAATTGATGTTTTAACAACATCTCTTGTTCTTGGAATAATGATAATTCCATTTATGAGCTCTGTTGTTAAAGATGCGTTTAACATGGTTCCGCCGATAATGAAAGAATCAGCTTATGCCCTTGGGGCTACAAAATGGGAAGTTATAAAACAAGTGATGATACCCATCACAACATCAAGTATCGCAGGTGGTTTTATCTTATCTACCGGTAGAGCACTTGGAGAGACGATGGCAGTTACATTTTTAGCAGGAAACGTAAACCAAATACCAAAATCACTTTTAGACCCATTTACAACCATCACCGTTGCTTTGGCAAACCAATTTACAGAAGCAGACACAGCTGTTTATCTTTCTTCTTTATATTACCTTGCATTGATACTTTTTGTTATGTCATTTATTGTTTTATATCTTTCTAAAATTATGCTTTTAAGATTAGAAAAGAAATGGAAGGTGTAAGCCATGGTTAAAAGAAAGTTAGAAAATTACATATTCCTTACATTATCGGGTTTTTCTGCATTGCTTGGATTATTTTTCTTGTTTTGGATACTTGGAGATTTGCTTATTAACGGTTTTAAATACATAAATTTAGATTTATTTACAAAAGACCCGGTTCCACCCGGTATGGAAGGTGGTGGATTAAAACATGCATTTATCGGTCATTTAATCATTACTACCCTTGGAACTATGATAGGAACGCCTATTGGAATATTAGCCGGTATATTCTTTGCTGAGTATGGTCAAAACTCAAAAGTGTTCAAAATTGCAAGAAATATAGTTGATATAATGGTAAGCAATCCATCTATCGTCATAGGTGCAGTAGTTTATGCGATACTTGTTTATCCTGTTGGTCATTTTATGGGAATAGCCGGTTCTGTAGCACTTGCATTGCTTATGATACCGGTTATAGTAATCACAACTGACGAGATGATGAAATTAGTTCCACGGGAAACAAGAGAAGCAGCTTACGCTCTTGGAGCTCAGCCATGGCAGGTTAGCTTTCAAGTTGTTTTAAAGGCTGCTAAAGTAGGAGTTTTAACAGGTGTAATTCTTGGAGTAGCAAGAATATCCGGAGAAACTGCACCATTATTATTCACATCATTTAACAACAACTTTACAACCTACAATATCACACAACCGATGGCATCTTTAACAGTTACGGTCTTCCAATATGCCATGGGACCGTATGATGAATGGCACAGACAAGCATGGGCAGCATCATTTATTCTTACATTTTTCGTATTGATTGCATCAATCACAGCAAGATACTTAATCCAAAGGAAAAAACACTCTTAGGAGGAAAACTAAATGTCTGAAAATGTAAAATTACAAGTTAAAAACTTAAATTTTTATTATGCTGGCAATAAACAGGCTTTAAAAAATATAAACATGCCGGTTTATGAAAATAAGATTACAGCACTGATTGGACCCTCTGGATGTGGTAAAACTACACTACTTAGATGTTTTAACAGAATGCATGACCTATACCCGGGCAACAGATATGAAGGAGAAATAATATTTGAAGGCAAAAATATTCTTGCAAAAGATGTAGATTTGATGATCTTAAGAAGTAAAATTGGTATGGTGTTCCAAAAACCAACGCCGTTTCCAATGTCTATATTTGATAACGTCGCATATGGACTGAGACTTCAAGGAATTAAAAACAAAACAGAGCTACAAAACAGAGTTGAAGAAGCTTTAAAAGATGCTGCACTCTGGGACGAAGTAAAAGATAGACTTAATGCATCAGCTTTTTCTTTGTCAGGTGGGCAGCAACAAAGGTTATGTATAGCAAGAGCAATAGCAGTAAAACCAGAAGTCATACTATTTGACGAGCCAACGTCAGCACTTGACCCAATATCAACATCAAAGATAGAAGAGCTTATAGTTGAATTAAAGAAAAATCATACTATAATTATTGTTACCCATAACATGCAACAGGCAGCAAGGGTTTCAGACTACACTGCATTTATGTATCTTGGAGAGCTTATTGAATTTGATTTAACAGATATTATATTTACTAAACCAAGTAAAAAACTTACAGAAGATTATGTTTCAGGTAAATTTGGTTAAGATGAGACTTTTTAAAAAATTCAATAAGTAATTATGAAGGAGGATATTGCATGTTAATAGAACCAAGATTAAATGAAATCAAAGAAAGACTTTTAAAAATGGCTGAAATTGTAGAAAATATGATAGATAACTCAATAAAAGCTATCATAGAGCATAACCCGGAGTATTTAAAATATGTTGAAGAAAATGAAAGTATAGTTGACCAGATGGAAGTAGAAAATGAATCATTGATAATAACAACCATGGCAAGATTTCAGCCGGAGGCAAAATATTTAAGAATGCTTGCAATGGACTTGTTTGTAAACAGAGACCTTGAAAGAATAGGAGACCATGCAGAAAACATAAAAGAGCATGCCCAGTCTATATTAACGAAGCCAAAGTTAAAAGAATATGTAGATTTACCAAAAATGACTGAGTTAACAATACAGATGGTTAAAGATGCAATAAAAGCCTTTGCAGAAAATGATACAAATCTTGCAAGAGATGTAATAAAGAGAGACGACACAATAGATGCATTAGAAGACCAGATAATAAGAGAGTTATACACTTACATGGTAGAAGACCCGTCAACGATAAAAGTTGGATTAAGACTTATAGACGTTGTTAAAAACATAGAAAGAGTTGCAGACATAGCAACAAACTTAGCAGAAGAAGTTATTTACATGAAAGAAGGAAAAATGCTAAGACATCAGGAATTAGACGAAAATGGAAAGTAATACCCTAAAAGACCAGCATTTAGATTATGAAATACTAATAAGTTTTCTTGACTATTTAAAAGAAGGCGTCATTGTCGTTGATGAAAATAAAAATATCTTGTTTGTAAATAGATTTGCACAGAGATTTTTAAATACTCCAGATTACGAAGGTAAGCATTTTAAAGAAGTTATAAATGATAATTATCTTTATTCTATAATTTCCCATGATTACGACAAAGACACAAAGTTGGAGGTAAACATAGATAGTAGTAAATACTTAGTCAACGTCTATCACATTAAAGGCAAAAAAATAATTCACTTACAAGATATAACACCATTTGAGATTTACAAACAAGCAAAGAAAGATTTTGTATCTAACGTATCTCATGAGCTAAAAACTCCAATCTCTGTTTTAAAATCTGCCATGGAAACAATAGAAGAGGAGATAAAAGATTCTAACATCCTGAAATTTGTAGACATGGCAAAAAAAAGAATAAACCAAATGGACTCTCTCATAAATGACCTTCTTATACTTGCAAGACTTGAATCTCAAGAAGATTTAGTAAACAAGAGAAAGTATTTATTATACAAACAAGTTGAAGATATCTTTGAAGATTTACAGCATTTAACAAAAGATAAAAACATAAAACTTATAAATAATGTTCCTAAAAATTTTGAAGTTTATGCAGACGAACAAAAATTAAGCATAGCGCTAAAAAATTTAATTGAAAATGCAATAAAATATAACGTTCAAAACGGTACAGTGGAAGTAAATGCAAAAACCGACGGAAAGTATGACATTATAAGCGTCATAGATACAGGTATAGGAATACCACCAGAATCAATTCCTCTTGTGTTTGAAAGATTTTACAGAGTTGATAAATCAAGAAGTAGAAACATCGGCGGAACAGGTTTAGGATTATCCATCGTTAAACACATCACAGAAGCCCATAAAGGCAAAGTATGGGTAGAAAGCCAAGTAGGAAAAGGAAGTAAATTTTATATCAAAATACCCAAAACATGAATCCTTCTTAAAAGATTGTTGTAAAAATTAACATTGTCATTTTGAAGCTGTAAGCTAAAGAATCTTTTCTTTTATTGTTATTCAAATAATTTCTCACCCAACGTATGAAAGGTATCTATTCAACCTATTTTCTTACTCCTTACTTTAAATACTTTTTCAAAAACTTTCCTGTATAAGATGTTTCATTGTTTGCAACCATGTCTGGCGTTCCTTCTGCTACAATATAGCCACCCCTATCACCGCCCTCCGGTCCAAGGTCTATGATCCAATCTGCACACTTTATAACATCAAGATTATGCTCTATCACAACAACAGTGTTGCCCTTTTCTACAAGTTTGTTTAAAACCTGTATTAGCTTTGCTACATCATGAGAATGTAAGCCTGTTGTTGGCTCATCTAACAGGTAAAGAGTTTTCCCTGTATCTCTCTTTGACAGCTCTCTTGAAAGTTTTATTCTTTGAGCTTCTCCACCGCTTAACGTGGTTGCCGGCTGTCCAAGTTTTATATAATCAAGACCCACATCATGCAAAAGTTTTAATTTGTTTCTGATAGATGGTATATTTTCAAAAAATTCTAAAGCTTCCGCAACTGTCATATCAAGAACATCTGCAATACTTTTTCCTTTGTATAAAACAGATAAAGTTTCTTTGTTGTATCTTTTTCCACCGCAGACTTCACAGGTTACGTATATATCCGGCAGAAAGTGCATCTCAATTTTAACCACACCTTCACCTTGGCATGCTTCACATCTTCCTCCTTTTACGTTAAAAGAAAACCTTCCCGGGTCGTATCCTCTTATTTTTGCCTCAGGAGTAGATGCGTAAAGCTCTCTTATTAAGTCAAAAACTTTTGTGTAGGTTGCCGGGTTTGACCTTGGCGTTCTTCCTATGGGTGATTGGTCTACGTTTATAACTTTGTCTATATGCTCCCATCCTTCTATTTTTTCATGCTTGCCTACGTATTCATTTGACCCATGGAATCTATTTTTTGCTGCTTGCCATAAGATATCGTATATCAGCGTTGATTTGCCACTTCCTGATATTCCTGTGATAGCTACAAACAATCCAAGTGGAATTTTTACATCTATATTTTTTAGATTATGCTCTTTTGCACCACGAATGATTAAGTATTTATCATCATTCGGCGGTCTTCTTTTTGCCGGTAGTGGAATTTTTAGCTTTCCGCTTAAATATTTACCTGTTAATGAATTTGGATTATTTTTTATCTCTTCAACAGTTCCAACTGCTGTAATATAGCCACCGTATACACCGCTACCCGGTCCAATATCAACAATATAATCTGCCTCTTCAATAGTCTCCGGGTCATGCTCTACTACTATGACAGTGTTTCCAAGGTCTCTAAGCTCTTTTAATGTATTGATTAGTTTTTCTGTATCTCTTGGATGAAGTCCTATAGATGGCTCATCAAGAACGTATAAAACACCCGACAATTTAGAGCCTATTTGAGTAGCAAGCCTAATTCTTTGAGATTCTCCACCGCTTAAAGTTGTGGCTGTCCTGTCAAGGGTTAGATAATCAAGTCCAACATCTAATAAAAACTTTAATCTTTCTTTTATCTCTTTTACAATCTTTTCTGAGATTAGTTTTTCTTTTTCTGTTTTTGGTATACTTTCATACTCTTGGAAAAACTCAAAAGCTTTGGCTATATCCATTTTTACAACATCGTAAATATTCTTGCCGTTGACAAGTACAGTTAGAGCTTCTTTTCTTAACCTTGCACCTTTACACTCTGGACATTGAATTTCTTTAATGTATTTCCCTATTTCTTCTCTGTATTTTTCGTTATCTGTTTCTAAGAATTTTCTTTCAAGATGCGGAATTACGCCTTCAAAATATCTACCGCCATAAAGAATCTCTTTTTTTACATGCTGTGGTAGTTCTTTGAATTTTTTAAGCCTTGGAATTCTATTAAAAGTTAAATAATCACTAACCATTGCTTTTATGTATTTAAAAGAGATATTCTCGGCTATCCTAAAAGCTTCTGTGGCTACTCTTTCTTCATCTATTAAAAGATTTTCATCAATTTTATGAATAACTCCAAGACCTTTACAGGTTGGACAGGCTCCATAAGGACTGTTAAAAGAAAAAAGTCTTGGCGAAAGCTCAGGAATGGAGAAGTTATGAATAGGACATGCAAACTTTTCACTGTAGATAATATCTTTACCTTCATCTACAAGATTTACGACCGCAAGCCCATCAGAAAGCTTTAAAGCCTGCTCCACAGAGTCATTAACCCTTGTTCTTGAACCTTCTTTTATAACAACTCTATCTATTACAACTTCAATTGTGTGTTTTTTGTTTTTATCAAGCTTTGGAACTTCTTCTGTAAGATAAACTTCTCCATCTATTCTTAATCTTGGATATCCAAGCCTTTTTAACTTTTCTAAGGTATCTTTATGCTCCCCTTTTTGTCCTCTAATGATTGGTGCGATTATCTGTATTTTTGTTCCCTCCGGCAAAGACATTATACTTTCTGATATCTCTTGTGCAGATTGTGATGAGATTTCAACCCCACATTCCGGACAGTGTGGTTTTCCTACCCTTGCAAATAAGAGTCTTAAATAATCATAAATTTCCGTTATTGTTCCAACTGTTGAACGTGGATTTTTAGATGTGGTTTTTTGGTCTATTGCTATTGCGGGAGATAGTCCTTCTATACTGTCTACATCAGGTTTTTCCATTACTCCAAGAAACTGTCTTGCATAAGCTGACAGGCTTTCTACATATCTTCTTTGACCTTCTGCATAAATTGTATCAAAAGCCAATGAAGATTTTCCGGAGCCTGATGGTCCAGTAATAACTATTAATTTATTCTTTGGAAGTTCTAAATCTATATTTTTTAAGTTATGTTGTCTTGCACCATGGATTACTATCTTGTCCATTTCTCTCCTTCTTTCAAAAGCTGTTTTGCTAAATTTAAAGAATTTTCATCAATCATTCCTGTAAGCATTCTTGCTATTTCATGACTTCTGTCTTCTTCAAGAAGACTTACCTTTGCAACGGTTTTACCATCCTCAATCTCTTTGCTGATGTAAAAATGTCTATCTCCAACTACTGCAATCTGTGGAAGATGAGTAATTAAAATAACTTGAAAATCTTTTGACAGCTCTTTCAATTTTTTAGCCATCTCTATGGCTGTTTTTCCGCCAATTCCTGTATCTATCTCGTCAAAGATTAACGTTTTAACAGATTTTTTTGATATTAGTTTTAATATTAAAGAGATTCTTGAAATTTCACCGCCGGATGCAACTTCTGAAAGCGGTCTTGGTTCAAATCCTAAGTTTGCAGAAAAATAAAAAGTTATCTTATCTTTTCCGTATCTGTCTATTGGCTTTTCTTCTATCTTAACTTTAAAAATAGGTGTCTTAAACGCCAAATCCTTTAAACCTTCAACCACTAAGTCTTCAAACTCCCTTACTTTGCTTTTTCTAATGCTTGATATTTCATCCGCTAACTGATTAATCTTATTTTCTAATGTTTTTAACCTATCTTCAAGCTCAGGCAGTTTGTCTTCTAAACTCATAAGTGTTGAAAGCTCGTCATTTAAACTCTGTAGCAAGTTTGACATCTCATCAGCTTCAACATGATACTTTCTCTCTAAGTTATTGATAAGATTTAGTCTTTCTTCAACCTCTCTAAGCTTATAATCATCTGCATAAAAATCTGTATCTTCAAGCTTATAAAAAGCATCTTCAATTAAAGCTTTAGCTTCTTCAAGATTTTGTAAAACTTTGCTTAAACTCTCGCTTAAATCAGAAATTTTTGAGATATTTTTTATCACCAAGCTTAAATTTGATAAAACGCTGTTGTCTTGAATTGATAAAACACTTTTAGAAAGCTCTACAACTTCTTTTATAAGTGCTATATTTGATAAATATTTATATTCCTCTTCAAGCTTGTGTTTTTCTCCCGGCTTTATGTTTGCAGATGAAAGCTCGTTTATCTGAAATGTTAAAAAATCAATCTTTCTTTGATTTTCTGCCTGTTTTGATAGAATGTCTTCATACTCTTTTTTGACTTTTGTATACTCTGAATATAACTTTTGAAACTCTTCAAGTTTATCTTCTACTTTTGAAAATTTATCAAAAATTTCTCTTTGATAGTCTGTATCAAAAAGCTTTTGGCTTGCATGCTGTCCGTGAATCTCTATAAGGTTTTGAGAAATCTCACCAATGATAGATTTAACAACCTTTCTTCCGTTTAGATAGTATATATTTTTTCCATTTTTTACCTGCCGTGCAAGAATCAAAATTCCATCTTCTGCATACTGATTGTCTGCTTCAAACATCAGCTCAACATAATCATTCTCTTCAAAGCTTCCTCTCTCTCCAAGAACAAACGATATAGCATCAATGATTAGAGATTTACCAACGCCCGTCTCACCGGTAAAAACATTCAGTCTATCAGAAAGAGAAATCTCAACATCTTTTAAATAAAGGAATTTTTTAATTCTAATCTCTGAAAGCAAATAATACCCCGTTTGATTTTAAAGTCTCAATTTTAAATTATAACATAGTGAATTTTTAAATTATTATTGTTTGATAGTTTTTCAAGATTTTGAAAAATTACAATTTTGTAAGCTGTATTTAATTGTTTTGTAATACAAGAAGTGTATCTTGAATGCTAATAATTTTGTCAGGAGGCGAAAAAAAAATGAAGAAAAGCTTATTAAAAGCAGTGGCATTTATAGGATTAGGTTTTGGTACAACTTTAGCAAATCCAAATTCACAACCAATGCCAACAGCTCCAAATCAGGGGCAAAACTTGCAGAAAGTTATAGATATCGAAAGCTACTCACACCAAGAAAGAATAAGAATTCTACAAGAAGCAGACCAATGCATACATAATGCAAAAACAAAAGAAGAGTATAGAGCTTGTGAAGAGAAAGAAAAGCAAGAAAGAGAGCAGTTGAAACAAAAAGTTTTTGAAATGAGAAAACAAAACTTATTGAATGAATTAAGCAACCATCCAAACGTTCCACAAAGTATTAAAGATTGTGTAGCTAATGCAACCAATCACGAACAACTAAAAGCATGTCATGAGCAATTAAAAGCTTTAAGACAGCAATTTAAGCAAGATAAAATTCATTAAAATAATTTGATTGGGGGCGATTTCTCACTTCCATAGAGACCTATTAATAATTTTGTGTCTGGATTAAAAATTTTTTATTAAACAATTGTAAAATTTCATAAGAAGCTCCCTTTAAAGCAGGTATAGACTTTTTCCGTTTTCCATTTTTTAATTATCTCTCTGAATAAGCAGATTTACCTCAAGAATGACAAGGAAAGGTAAATTTACAAAAATTTTGCAACGCCCTCATGCATCAACTAAGACTGTTCCAAAATTCTCGTAAGCTTACCTTTCCGTCATCGTATATTGAACCCCAGATATTGATATTAAGAATCATTACTAATAATGCTTGGCTTTGCAAAAAATATTTTAACAAAATCAGTAGTGATGCAGTCAAGACCAAACCTAACGGTGCATGCTAACGCATGCAGTCTTGACTGCATCACTGATTTTGTTATTAGATAACTAAGCAAAGCCAAGCATTATTTAGCTCTTAAGCTTAAGAGATAGTGTTTATTCAATCAGACGCGTGCTCCTCTATCTATCTCGTGCGCGCGCTACCAGATATAACAAAAATGCAATAATGATGACAAACAAACAAGTAAAATCAATAGTTAAAGATTACAAGAAGATTACAAAAAGATTACAAGTTTGTAATGTTTTATGCTTGATTATCAACAAGTAAGGTGAAAAATTACAAATTTGTAATGTTTGATGCTTGATTTTCAAGGTTCTAAGGTTGTGTCGTACTTTAATTAGATTATTAACAAGCCCCTATAGCAGACATAGAACATCCTGAGGCTGTAAGCCGAAGGATCTCCTCTTTTTAAAATAAGAAAAAATGAGATTCTTCGCCGGCTGCAGAATGACGATGTGGATTTTTGCAACACCCTCATGCATCAACTTGACTATTTAAAGCCAAATAGTTAAATTATTTATCATGAATAAAAATTTTGATTGGGCATTAGAGTTTATAAATAAAGCACCGGAGGAGCCGGGCGTTTATCTGTTTAAAGATAGTAAAAAGCAATATGTTTACATCGGAAAAGCTGTAAATATAAAAAATCGCCTAAAAAATCATTATCAGCAATTAAAAGTAGACCCAAAAGAAAGAAAAATTTTTAAAGAAAGCTCAAGTATAGAATGGATAATAACAAAATCAGACTACGAAGCATTCGTCCTTGAAAATGAACTTATCAAACAGTACAAACCAAAATGTAATGTAAGATTAAAATCAGGAAGTAGTTATCCTATGCTTGTTATCACGGATGAAGAGTATCCAACTGTTAAAATCAGCAGAAAGTTTGGAGAGATAAAGGGAGAGTATTTTGGACCTTTTCTTCCTGCAAGAACCGCAAGAGCTATGAAAGAGCTAATTCATAAACTGTTTAAACTAAGAACCTGCGACCCACTGCCAAAAAGAAGCTTAGTATGTTTTGATTATCATCTTGGGCTTTGCTCTGGTCCTTGTGCAGATAAAATATCTATGAAAGAGTACAAGGAAGATGCAAAGGTTGCCAAAGCCTTCTTATCGGGAAATGTTAAAAATGTTATTTACGAACTCTACGATAAAATTAATGACTATACGAACAAGCTTATGTTTGAGAAAGCAGCAGTCATTAGAGACCAAATCAAAGCTATTGAGATGACAATAAAAAAACAAGAAGTTATAGGTGTTGGCGTTGAAGAGGCTGATATTTTTTATTTTCTCAGAAATAGAGTTTATCTGATTATCGTAAGAGGAAATAGAATTGTTGGAAAGGATGAGCTAAAGGTTCAAAATGAAGAGTTTGAAGAAGGTAATGAGATAGCCATCATCACTGATTATTACAGTAAAGACACATACATACCAAAAACAATCATCACAAACAAAGATTTAGAAGACTTGGAAAATCTTAAACAATGGCTTTTAAAAGGGAAAAATAAAGAAGTTGAAATACTTACCTCTTTGCCGGAGCAAGTGGAAGGGTTTATAAAAAGAAACATAAACATAGAAAACATAGAAAATCTTAAATCAGAGTTTGAAAAAGTGTTTGGATTTGGTCTTCCAAACAGGGTGGAATGTTTTGATATTTCCCATCTTGATGGGAAGTTTACGGTTGGTTCTTGTGTTGTTTGGGAAAATGGAAGCATGAATAAAAGAGAGTATAGAAGGTTTAGAGTTAGAACGGTCAATTATATAGATGATTTTGCATCATTAAGAGAAGTTTTAACACGTAGATTTAGAAGGTATAAAGAGATGGATAACCCGCCGGAGCTTGTTTTAATAGATGGTGGAAAAGGTCAGCTAAGCCAAGGATTGGCTGTAAGACAAGAGCTTGGGCTTGAAAATCTGCGAGTCTTCTCGATAGCAAAAAAAGAGGAAATTATCTATACAGATGACGGAAAAGAGGTTAGATTGTTTGAAAATCAAGAACTTTTAAAGTTCTTTACCAAAATAAGAGATGAAGCCCACAGATTTGCCATTACTTACAACAGAAAGTTAAGAGAAAAGGAAGGTTTAAAAAGCGTTCTTGATAACATTGAAGGTATAGGTGAGAAAAGAAAGGAAATTTTATACAGGACTTATAAAACATTGGACAATATTTTAAAGGCAAGCGACGAAGAGTTAAAAAAGCTTGGAATTCCTACATCTGTAAGTCAAAAGATAAAGGAATATTTAAAGTTTTAACATAGGAAAAAATGAGTAAATACGATTGATGAATCGCTCAAACGGTAAGAAAATGAAAGTTGAAGTTTATAATAAAGATTTTTTTAAAGCTAACAGATACGGATACGTCATGTAAAAAATTCAATAAAAATAGGAGATTCTTCGCTTCGCTCAGAATGACAAATAAGGCTATCCTTTCTCTGATATTTATCATTCAAACATTCGCTGTCATCCTGAGGCCGTAAGTCCGAAGGATCTCCTCTTTTAAAAAGGGTAAGTAAGTAATGAGGTAAAAGGACAGGGATTCTTAGCCAGCTGTAAAATAACGATACTGTTTTTTGGAACTCTCTTTAGCTTTATCCAAACACTGTAGCGACTTTTTATCTTTCTTTAAAATATGCTATAATACCTTTCAAACTCAAAAATCAAAGATTTTTAAAGATTTCTCCGGAGCCTTTGTTTGGATACTAAAAAAATAGATTACAATCTCATATTGATAGGCTTATTTTCTTTTTTTCTATTTTCTTTAAACATCGGTGGAGTATCAATCTTTAGTCTTGATGAAGCAAAAAACGCATCCTGTGCAAGAGAGATGTTAGAATCTAAAAACTTCATCGTTCCAACATTCAACTACGAATTAAGAACGGACAAACCACCACTACATTACTATTTTATGATGCTTTCTTATCTTATCTTTGGAGTAAGTGAATTTTCAGCAAGATTTTTCTCATCAGTCTTTGGAAGCTTAACGGTAATGATTACGTACTTCTTTGCAAAAAAAATATTTAGCACAAAAACAGCCATTTTATCAGCCATTGTTCTGATTTCATCACTGCATTTTGTTTTTCAATTTCATATGGCAGTTCCAGACCCGTATTTGATATTTTTCATAAACTTAGCATTTTTTAGCTTTTATCTTTTTTATAAATTCAACGAAGAAAAATATCTTTGGACTTTATACATAGCCCTTGGCTTTGGAGTGTTAGCAAAAGGAATAGTTGCGTTAGTTTTACCATTTTTTATAATTTTTGCGTTTTTACTTTCAGCAGAAAAAAGCATATCAGCCATTAAAAGCTTGAAAATTCATAAAGGTTTAATTTTAACAGCTTTAATATCTCTTCCTTGGTATGTGTTAGTTAGCATAGAAACAGATTTTCAATGGACAAAAGAATTTTTCTTGAAGCACAACATTAGCAGATTTACAGACTCAATGGAAGGGCACGGGGGAATATTTCTGATTACAATCCTTTTTATTCTTATCGGAATGCTTCCATTTAGCATTTTTACTTACCAATCAGTCAAAGAGACTCTAAAAAATAGATTAAATCCAGACTATCTTTACTTAGGCTTGATAGTATTAATATACACAGGATTTTTTAGTGTTTCTAAAACAAAACTGCCAAACTATACAGTACCTGCATATCCAGCCTTTGCAATACTTCTATCTCTTACACTTTTAAAGATTAGAAACTATTTATCTTCTTTAATTTTTTATCTCATCTTTACAGCATCACTGCCTTTTGTTTTATACACAACATTAAAGAATGACAAAAATCTATATCTACTTGTAAATTATAGTTTTTACTTTCTTATTTTGGTAGTTGGCGGATTGTTTACTTTAATCTACTTTAAAGATATCAAAAAGGTCATTCTTTCTCTTTTTATTTCAAGCGTTGCAATGAGCATTACACTTTACACAGTTATTTTGCCGGAGATTGACAAATACTCATCAGTTAGAATTATACTAAATTACATGGAAAAAGACAGACCCGTAGGCTATTATAAACGATACAATCCAGCTTTTTCCTTTTACTTAAAGAAGAAGATAGTTCCTCTAAACTCTAAACAAGATGTTGAAAATTTTATTAAATCAGGCAGAGTTTACGTCCTAACAAGGGATGAGTATTTAGAAGAGTTAAAAGACATTAAAGACTTAAAAGTTATCATTCAAAAAAAAGATTTGTTTGAAAATTCAGTATCAGTTTTAATTTCAAATTGAAGGTGGATTTATGGAAAGGATAAATCATATTGGCGAGTTTGGACTGATAGAGAGATTAAATCAGATACTGCCAATACATGATAAAGATGTGTTGGTTGGTTATGGTGATGATTGTGCATGTGTAAACATAAATGGTAGGCTGATTTTGTTTACCGTTGATATACAAGTTGAAAACTCACATTTTTTAAAAGGTAAAATCAAACCGGAGGATTTAGGTTGGAAGCTTGCAACGTCAAATGTTAGTGATGTGGTTGCTTGTGGTGGTTTGCCAAGATGGGCTTTATTATCCTTGGCACTGCCGAAGGATTTAGAATACAGCTTTATTGAAAAAGTTTATCTTGGAATCAAAGAAGCTCAGGATTATTACGGTTTTTATACAATCGGCGGCAATTGTTCATCTTCAAATCAAATCATGATAGATATGACAATGGTAGGAGAAACTGAAAAATTTATCTCAAGGTCTACGGCTAAACCAAATCAAAAAATTTATCTATCAGGCAACCTTGGATGCAGTAAAGCAGGCTTAGAACTTATTCTAATGGATAAACAAGAGTATGAAGACTTTGAAATTGCTTTAATCAACAAACATTACAGACCAAAAGCAAGAATAGACTTGGTAGAAAAAATCAAACAAGCTTCAGCATGTATAGACATTAGCGACGGCTTGACTTCGGATTTAAGTCATATCTCTAAAAAAAGTAATGTAAAAATTATCATTGAAAAAGAAAAATTAAAAATAGATGAAAACTTAAAAAAGTTTTGCTTAAAGTATGAAAAAGACCCATTAGATTACATCCTAACAAGTGGTGAGGAGTATGAAGTAGCTTTAATTTCTGAAAAAGATTTAGATTTAATGGAAATCGGCTATACAGAAGAAGGCTTTGGAGTGTTTCTAAAAGAAGGTGATAAAGTAGTAGAATTGAATAAAGAAAGTTTTGACCATTTTAAATAGTGAGAAGTAAGGGGGGTAGATCCTTGCAGAATTGAGAACGATATTATTACTCTTTCTGTCATCCAACAGCAAAACTTCGTTCAGAATGGCATCCAAGATTATCCTTCCTTTAGTGCTTATCATTCAACCTTTCTATGTCATTCTGATGGCTTTAGTTCGAAGGATCTTATGTTTTAATACTTTTAAAAATTAAAATAAGATTCTTCCCAAGGCTGTAGAATGATTGTGTGGATTTTTGGAATAGCCTCTCAGAATATTTTACTTCTAAATTTTCATCCTCTTTTGCTCTCATTATTTAAATACCTCGGGTGAGAAATTCAAATATAAATAAAACATCTAAAAAAACTCCTTGGTGGCAGTTAAAATTGTAATAGCAAAAATTCCACCAAGGAAGTAAAAATGCAAAACTCTAATCTTTATTTTACAATATTTCAAAAAATCTATGAGCATTTAACTATACTTTTAAACATTCAATCAAAAAGGAAAGCAGGTAGACCACTTAAGGTATCTGATTTACAGCTTGCAGCTTTATATATTACATCCTACATTTCAAACACTCCTATTCTTACACTGAGGCCGTTCCAAAAATCAAAAAAACTTCTTTTCAAAATCAAGACTGATAGAATAGACAAAAATACATAAATTAAAATCATGTAGAAATTCCAAAGAATAGCCCAAGCAATAGCTAACTTCTTAGCTATATTCTTTGATAACTGTCTCAATAGATGCTTTATTTTTATTCTAAGAGTTTGCTTTATCTTTATAGCAGGAATAAGTCCAATGTCTAAGATTTTTTGTATTATGCTTATTGAATCATAACCTTTATCAGCTATAAAAGGTAGTCCTTTGATAAAATCTACTTTGTTTAATATCTGATTTAACATCTTTATTTCACTTGCATAAGCTTTACCTGTTTCACATCCTAAGATTAATGCTTTACCTCTATTCCTCTTCTCCATTTAAGGTTATAAATATCTCCATAGGCAAAACCTGTAGCATCTGCTATGTAGTACTGTATTTTATCTTTGATTTTTTCAATAAAGTGCTGCCCTATTTTTTCCAGTAATAATTTTAAAGCGTTTTCATTAATCTGTTTAATCCTATAATGATAGTCATTTAGAGAAGGAGTTTTAAAGCCAAGATATTTAAGTTCTTGAAGAACTTCTCTATAAGAATATTGTTTTAGTGTTTGATATAGAAATATAGCTATTATAAATTCATCTTTGTATTTTCTTGGTCTATCTCTTTGACTATTTTTCTTTTCCTTATATTCAATCTTTTTTAAAAAATCTTTTTGTAAGCTTATAGATTTGTTTAAAGGATATTCCTGTTTTTCTCATGCAAACATTCCATTTTTTGATTTTGTGTATTTAATTTTAACTGAGAAAATAATTTTAGAACACCCTCACAACCCCCTTGACAATCAAGAAAAAATGGATATAATAATTAGTCCAATTTGAAAAACGAATAAGAAGAAAGAAAAAACCTCTTGACAAAAGAAATAAAAAGTGATAGAATTTTTGTCTGTTTAAAAAAT
>NZ_JAPYVU010000006.1 GCF_028276765.1 Sulfurihydrogenibium sp. | reverse complement strand
TGTAAAATAAAGATTAGAGTTTTGCATTTTTACCTCCTTGGTGGAATTTTTGCTATTACAATTTTAACTGCCACCAAGGAGTTTTTTTAGATGTTTTATTTATATTTGAATTTCTCACCCAAAGTATGATATAATTATAAGTTTTATTTTTAAATTTCACAAGGAGAAAAAATGTTATTAGAAGATAAAAAAGCACCAAAAGCAGTTAGGGAAGATATTAGGAATATTGCTATCATTGCCCACGTAGACCATGGAAAAACAACGCTTGTAGACGCACTGCTTAAACAAAGTGGTACTTTTAGAGAAAATGAAGAAGTAGCAGAAAGAGTTATGGATAATATTGACTTAGAAAGAGAGCGTGGCATCACAATTATGACAAAAAATACAGCTATAAGATATAAAAACTATAAAATCAACATCGTTGATACTCCAGGACACGCTGATTTTGGCGGAGAGGTAGAAAGAACATTAAAAATGGTTGATGGTGTAATACTTCTTGTTGATGCATCAGAAGGACCACTTCCACAGACAAGATTTGTTTTAAGAAAAGCGTTAGAATCTAATTTAACACCTATCGTTGTTATAAACAAAATAGATAGACCAGATGCAAGAATTCAAGAAGTGATAAATGAAGTTTATGATTTATTTATAGATTTAGACGCAACAGAAGAGCAGCTTGAATTTCCAATTCTTTACACAATAGCAAGAGACGGAATCGCAAAAGAAAACCTTGAAGATGGTTCAAAAGATTTAAAACCATTGTTTGATAAAATCATAGAGTATATACCGGCACCATCTTATGACCCGGACATGGGATTACAATTTTTGATTACATCCTTAGATTATGACAACTTTGTCGGAAGGTTGGCAATTGGAAGAATTTTTAACGGTTCTGTAAAAGTGAATCAACAAGTGTCAGTGGTAAAAAAAGATGGAACAATCATTAAAGGAACTGTAAGAGCATTATATACTTACGAAGGACTTAAAAGAGTAGAGACAAAAGAAGCAAAAGCAGGAGATATAGTAGCAATAGCAGGACTTGAAGATATAACCATCGGAGAAACTATAGCTGACGCTGAAAATCCTGTAGGACTTCCTCCAATAACAGTAGAAGAGCCTACAATATCAATGGTATTCTCAGTAAACGATTCTCCATTTGCAGGAAGAAGCGGAAAATTTTTAACATCAAGACATTTGAGAGATAGATTGTACAAAGAGACATTAACTAATGTTGCTATAAGAGTATCTGACACAGAAAATCCAGACTCATTCTTAGTAATGGGTAGAGGAGAATTACAGCTATCTATATTGGCTGAAATGATGAGAAGGGAAGGTTATGAGTTTCAAGTATCAAAACCGGAAGTTATAGTAAAAGAAGAAAATGGTAAAAAATTAGAGCCGGTAGAAAGGGTTTTAATAGATATTCCAGAAGAGTACGTAGGAACAGTTACGCAAAAGCTTGGTTCAAGAAAAGGCAAAATGATAAATATGATCAATCATGGATTTGGAAGGGTAAGGCTTGAATTTATCGTTCCATCAAGAGGACTGATTGGATACAGGTCAGAGTTTAAAACAGATACAAGAGGTGAAGGATTAATCAATACAATCTTTGAAGGCTGGGAAGAATGGCAGGGAGAGATTAAAACAAGACAAAACGGAGCATTAATAGCTGATAGAAAAGGTGTAGCAACACCATACGCAATCTTTGGATTACAAGATAGAGGAGTTTTCTTTATAGACCCAGGCACAGAAGTTTACGAAGGCATGATTGTAGGAGAACACAGTAGAGATAATGACCTTGATGTAAACGTAACAAGAGAAAAGAAATTAACTAACATGAGAGCTTCTGGCTCTGATGAAAACATTAAAATCATCCCTGCTAAAAAGATGGACTTTGAAAGAGCCATGGAATGGATTAATGAAGATGAGCTTATAGAAGTAACGCCGGATGCTATAAGAATAAGAAAGAAAATTTTAGAAGCAAACAAAAGAAAGTGAATCAAGAAATTCTAATAAAAGAAGATGAAGATATCTCACCTTTTATTAGAGGAAAGATAAGAATTATTCAAAAAAAGGAAGGCTATAGGTTTAATATTGATAGCCTTCTTCTTGTTGATTTTTTAAACATAAAATCATCCGGAAAAATCATAGACATAGGAACGGGAAGCGGTATCATACCAATTCTAATTAGTCTTAAATATAAAAATCTTAAACTTTATGCTTTAGAAGTTCAGGAAGATTTATTTGATATTGCCAAAAGAAATTTTCAAGCTAACAACGTTAATGTTCAAGTAGCACTTGGAAATGTTAAAGATGTAAAAAAGATTTATACTCATCAGTATTTTGATTATGTAGTAATTAATCCACCGTATTTTAAAGAGGGTAATTATAAAAATATTCAAGAAAAGATAGCAAGAAGCGAAGCTTTAGCTAAGCTGGAAGATTTTATCCATGGAAGCTGGTATCTTATTAAAAATAAAGGAAAGCTTTATCTAATAAACATTACAGAAAGATTTTCAGAAACCGTATCGCTTTTAAAAAAATATAATATTCAGCCAAAACGTTATAGATTTATTCATCCATCAATCAATGAAAAAGCTACTCATTTTTTAGTAGAAGCATCAAAGAACGCAAAAGAAGGCGGAGAAATTGTAGAAGCACCTTTAATTATCTATGAAAATCCTAAGGAAAAAAAATATACTGATTACGTTTGGAATTTATTAGAAAATGGATTTTAAAACAATAATAAATTGCAAAGATTAATGAAGAGTGTTCCAAAATTCTCGTAAGCTTACCTTTTCGTGTTGTCCTGAGGACTAAGTCCAAGTATCTCTTTTTTGATTTTTTGACTTGAAAAGAAAAATATGAGATTCTTCGCCGACTTCAGAATGTTCTATGTTAAATGTCAAGTACAAAAATTTTCATCAAATGGTTTTCTATTCTTTAATACACCATATGCCTGCCTTAGTAACTTATGTGCTACAGCCACTAATGCTAATTTTTTAGCTTTACCTTTACTTACTAATCTTTCGTATAATTCTCTACAGTATTTGTTAAACCTTATTGCTGATAATGCTGCCATGTATAGTATCTTTCTTGCATATGGATTTCCCATTTTCTTTATCTTGCCACTTTTCTTTACACATGCTGCACTTTCATATGGACTTGGATTAATTCCTATAAAACTCGATATATCTTTTACACTCTTAGGAAGTTAAAATAATGTTATGTCTAATAAAATTATAAGGAGGAATGATAATGGATAAGAAAGAATACTTTGAAAAAATATTAGACAGCTCTACCGAGAAATTAGTAAAAGAACTTTTCCCAAACGGTATAACAACCTTAACATAAATGTCCCAAGAGATGGAAAGGGTAGGTTTAGACCACAAATACTACCTGACCCCTACAAAAGAGTCAACAAAGATTACAGGAGTGTTCCAAAATTCTTGTAGGCTTACATTTCCGTCATCTGAGCGTTATGTTGTAACAGTCTCCTAAGGCTATACACTCTGTTATCTAATCATGATAAAATAAACTTTTTACAAATACCTCTTAAAACGGAGTAAAGTTGCAAAATTTAGAAGAAAATTTCTGGCAAAAGATACATCTTTATAAAAATATCTCAAAGGAGCAGTGGCAAGACTGGAAGTGGCAAATAGCCAATAGAATTACTTCATTAAATGAGTTAAAACAAATCATACCGATTAAAAATGAAGAAGATTTCTTGAAAATATCACAAATATTTCATTTTGGAACCACTCCTTATTATATATCGCTTATCAATCCAAAGGATGAGAACGACCCAATATTAAAGCAAATTCTACCGGACATAAAAGAAATAGATGAAAAATATCAAGAAGGAGCCTTTTTAGACCCATTTTTAGAAGATGTTAAATCTCCTGTACCCGGTTTAACCCATAGATACCCTGACAGAGTTTTATTTAGAGCTACAAACTTTTGTAGTGTTTACTGCAGACACTGTATGAGAAAAAGAATGTTCTTAGAAGATGAAAGAGCAAGGACAAAAGAAGAATATGATGCCATGTTTGAATACATAAGAAATAATAAATCTATAAAAGAAGTCTTGATATCTGGCGGTGACCCCCTAACCCTCCCAAATAAAAAGATAGAATATATTCTCAAAAATCTTTATGAGATATCACATATTGATATTATAAGAATAGGAAGCAGAGAGCTTGTTGTAAATCCTTATAGATTCTACGATGAAAAACTATTACAACTATTTGAAAAATACGATAAAGTTTGGCTTATTACACATTTTAACCATCCAAATGAAATAACATCAGAAACAAAGAAAGCTGTAAAAAACATTCTATCAACAGGAACACCTGTTTTAAATCAAACCGTTTTACTAAAAGGAATCAACGATAGTAAAGAAACAATAGAAAATCTTATGAGAGATTTACTTAAAGCAAAAATAAAACCATACTATCTTTTTCAATGCGACCCAACAAAAGGAGTGTATCATTTTAGAACTCCGTTAGAAGTTGGTTTAGAAATCATGGAATATTTAAGAGGAAGATTGTCAGGACTTGGAATACCAACCTTTGCCGTTGACCTTTTAGGTGGATTTGGTAAAGTTCCCGTCCTTCCAAATTACATAATTGAAAAAAATGAGGATTATATAGTTTTTAGAAACTATGAAAATAAAACTGTAAAAGTTAAAATTTGATTATACTAACCCGTACTTTTTTAATTTTCTCCATAAAGTAACCCTATCTATATTTAAAATTTTTGCAGCTTTACTTTTATTCCAGTTTACACTTTCTAATACTCTTAATATTTTTTGTTTTTCATCAATCTCTTCATCAAGATTATTTTGCGTTAAAATCTTCGTATTGTATACTACCTCATCCGGAAGTTCTGAAACTTCTATAAGCTTCCCTTTTGCTAAAATTACAGCCCGTTCTATGATATTTTCTAACTCTCTGATATTACCCGGATAGTCATAATCAAGAAGTAGCCTTACTGCTTCCGGAGATATACCTTTTATATGTTTATTGTACTGCTTTGAATATAAATCTATGAAGTAATTTATCAAAAACGGAATATCTTCCTTTCTTTCTCTTAGTGCTGGAACTTTTATTGAAATTACTTTCAGCCTGTAATACAGATCTTCTCTAAATTTACCTTCCTTCACAAGCTGGCTTAGGTCTTTGTTCGTTGCAGCAATGATTCTAACATCAACCTTTCTTGTTTTTGTGTCTCCAAGTCTTTCAAATTCTTTATCTTGAATTAGATGTAAAAGTTTTGATTGTAAATATATAGGCAACTCTCCTATTTCATCTAAAAATAAAGTCCCACCATCAGCAAGCTCTACTTTTCCAGGCTTGTCCTTTACTGCACCTGTAAAAGCACCTTTAACGTACCCAAAAAGTTCACTTTCTAATAGATTATCAGGTATTGCAGCACAGTTTATCTTTACAAAAGGCTTATCTCTTCTTGAAGACTGATTGTGAATATATTTCGCAAGAACATTTTTACCGGTTCCGGATTCTCCTTCCAATAGAACGTTTGCGGTTGTATCGGCAACAGTTTTAGCAATATCTAAAACATATGTCATTAAACTACTTTTAGTGATAAGTCTGGATTTATTACTTGCAGCTTCTTGCGACAGCATACAGTCTGGAACGACATAAAATGAGAATATGCTCCCCTCGCCACTTTTTAACCTTGTAAATATAGCTGAAACTTTTATCTTACCGTATGCAGGTGTTTCAATGACAATGTCTTCTCTTGAAGAAGGAAGCTCTTTTAAATCCTTTTTTATAAGCAAACTTAAATCCATTCCTTTAATATCTACTTCTCTGCATAGTAGATTTTTTGCGTTTTGATTGTAATTTATTATTTTCCCTTGATTATCAACAACGATAATAGCGTCAATTACAGAATCTAAGATTAAATGACTAAATTCTTTTTCTCTTTTTATGATTTCTATATACTGATTAACTTTTGTTGAATCTCTAATCTCTTCAATTATTCCAACAAACTCTCCATTTTCAAAAACAGGTTTAAAACTGTAACAAACTTTTTTAGAACAGCAGCTTAAAGTTATATTAAAATCTTCAAATTCTGGGAATGTTGAATGTTTATTATAATAATCTATTGGACATTTTTCACAGATATCAAACACTTTTAAGTTTTTACAAGACTGACCTTCTTTTATATTCAAAATATCTTTTGCAGTTTTGTTTACGTATTTTATTTCTTTATTTTTATCAACAAATATTACACCAGTTGATAAATTATCAAGCAGGTCTAAATCCATCATCACCACTCTGTAGGAACTCTACCCATCATTCTTAAGCTTTCTTCAAAAGGTCCCATGTATTTCATGGCTGTAATCATAGAGCCTTTAAATTTTAATTTTTTAGTAAGCATTGCAGCCTTTGGTCCCATTTCACCTTTGGCTAAAATTTTCCAGTTATCGTATGTTGCCCACATCTCAAAATCATATTTTTTATTATCAGCTTTTCCGGCAGATTTTGCAACTCCATTTTCAACTATAAGCTCAACAGCTTCATCTTCCTTTCCTTCTATAAAATACTTTATAGACGCAGTAAACCCTTTCAAATCATTAACAAGCTTATCATTTTTATTCCATTCATCTTTGTATAATTGTATCCATTCTTCAGATAAGAATTTTGCCATTTTTCTACTCCTTTGATTTTTTAGCCGGGAGAAACTCCCGGCATGGGTTAATTAATTACTTAGAAAGAAGGGCTTTAAAAACTTCCTTAAATGAAACTTCATCGTTTTTAACGAATACACCAACATTACCTGCAACACAAACTGAATATTTAGGACCTGTCAATGCCCAGCCATGTAATGGAGTCCATTCTTGGCCAGAAAATGCAGTGTATCCGTCTGTTTGCATTTTTGCCATTGCGTTGTTTGCTGCACACATTGCAGCTGCCATTGCTGCCTCTTCTTCAGTTATATCTCCTTCGTAAGCTACAAGTGTGCCATCTGGATTAAATTCGCCTGCTGCAAAAACACCTTTGATTGACATTAAATTTTTTAGGTCTGCCATTTTACCCACCTCCTAATTAAACGTACTTGCTTAAAACTTCAAAAGTTTTGTCAAAGTCAGCTTTTGAAAGCTCAACAAAAACTCCGACATTTCCCATGATGCATGCAGCATATTTTCCACCCGCTACTGCAAAACCTTGAACAGGATAAAATCCTTCTTTACCTGTATACGCGCTCCAACCTTTAGCTTGCATGTTTCCCATAGCTCTGTTAGCTGCAGCCATCAATGCAGCTATTTCTGCAGCCTTTTCTGAAATGTCCCCAGTGTAGGACAAAAGTCTTCCATCTTCAGAAAATTCTCCTGCTGCAACTGCTCCAGGCAACGACATTAACTCGTGCAACTTTGATAAAATTGCCATAACTAACACCTCCTAAAAAATATTCAAAATTATATATAGAAATTTTCATGCCAATCACATTAAGTATTTGATAAAATGATATTAATTATGAAATAAGCCTTGACTAAGATGTTGCAAAAACTGTTGCATGCTTTAAAAATGTTGCATAGTATGTTGCAATAGGTTGATAGGTGCAGATTATTTTGAATGATGCAAGCAGAATTAGAAATTCAATAAAAGTATGAGATTTTTACCGGCTTCAAATTGATAGATTTTTATTCTCATTGTCATCCAGCAAATAAAGTTAAGGAACTCCTTATTAAAATTCTATGAAAATTAACAGTTTCTCACTCAAGCTGTGTGTTTTGTGTTAATTAAAAATATTTAACGTTTTTATTTTAGGTAATTCATCAATTTATTCCACCTAAACATTTATACAAACTATCATCAATATTATCCCTAAGGTTATACCTAAATTCAAGCTCTTTTAGATAGTAAATAAAATTATCCTTACTTACACCATGAAATTTTAGTAGCCTCTTTCAGCAGATACATCCTTTACTATCTCAACTTTGACTTTTCCATTTCTTTCAAGAATTCTAAACACAGAAATTTTATTCTTTGCTCCTCTTCCTCTATAGCCTTTCCTTTTTCCTCCAAAATAGCTTTCATCCATTTCTACTTCTCCTGATAAAAGCTGCTCATCTTTTGAGACAAATTTGTATATACACTGTCTAAGTTTTATGTAGATTTTGTGCGTAGTATTGTAAGCTAAATCAAGCTCTTTATGTGCTTTATGAGCAGCAGCTTCAAGGATGAATAGTTTTACAGCCAATATAAATTTAGAGAATGGAGTTTTTAAATCTTTAAGAATACTGTCTTTTCTAACACTCCATTCTCTTAAAAATTCCTCTGCTTTTTCTTCTGATGATGCTACCTGTAGTAATTCTACTAAATTCATACGTCGGGTAAGAAATTCGTTAAAAACGTGAGATTCTTAGCCGGCTGTAGAATGACAAATAGGGTTGTCTCTGGTTCAATATACGATTATTAAGCTTTCTTCGATTAAGTTTTCTTCGTCATCTTGAGGACGAAATCCCAAGGATCTTTTTTTAAATTCTATAAAAACCGCTAATTTATCACCCGAGGTTTAAAGCTAAAATATAAAATATTTAAAAATGCATATTTTATCTTTACAGTTAGCAATTATTAACTTAAAATATTGTAGGAGGTTTTGAATATGAAAATTATCGGACTCTATCATAAAAATTGTACAGATGGAACTACGGCGGCGGCAGTGATACTAAAAAAATTTCCGGATGCAACCGTTATTCCAATAGAACATAACTTCAAAGATGAGGATTTTGAGCAAATACTTGGGCAGATAGATGAAGATACAATAGTCTATATTGTAGACTTTGCATTAAAACCAGAATATTTAAACAAAGTTTTAGAAAAAGCCACGAAAGTAATAAATTTAGACCATCATATTAGCATGAAAAACATATTAGAAGAGATAAAAGACCCAAAATTTGAATTTGTATTTGACAATGACAAATCAGGAGCATCTTTGACTTGGCATTATCTATTTAATACTGAGCCGCCAGAAATAATAAAATATGTAGAAGATAAAGATATATGGAAATGGCAGTATGGAGATACAACAAAATATGTTAATGATTATCTATTTCTATTTACCAACAAACCAGAAGAGGTAAAAGAGCTTTTAGATAAAGATATTACAGAAATTATAGAAAAAGGTAAAATAATAAATCAGTATACAACTTATTTAATCAACACCTTTGTAGAAAAAGCCAAAGACCTATTTATAAAAATAGGAAATTATAAAGTAAGAGCATACAACACTGGTTTATTTCAGTCTGAAATTGGAAATTTATTAGCTACTATGTATAATGAAGCTGTTTGTCTTTTTTCAATCAACGGCGATTATGTGAAATTAAGTTTTAGAAGTCTTGACAGTCATAATCCGTCGGCTTTAGACCTTGCAAAATTACTAAATGGTGGCGGTCATAGAAATGCTGCTGGTGCGTCTGTAAACATTAACGAATTTTGCAGCATGATTATGATGTAGGAGGAATTTTATGGTAGAAGAGTTATCTACAAGAGAAAAAATAATATTAGCAGGTGCTGAAATAATAATCCATGAAGGATTAAAACGCTTTACAGCAAAAAATATTGCCAATAAAATAGGTATTACCGATGCAGCCATCTATAAACATTTTCCTTCCTTAGACGCTATAGTAGTAGAAATTATCAACAGATATATATCTCGGTGTTCTCAAAGCGTTGACAGAGCAAAAGAATTAGGACTTTCTGTAGAAGAAACTTTAAAACAAGTAATGAGAGAACATATAAGAGTATTGGAAGAAACAAAAGGAGCTGTTCCTGTTTTATGCTTCGAATTTAGCAGGTCCGGAAATAAAAAGTTTTTTGATATACTTCATAAATTTGTTGAAGATTACAAAAAGAAGCTTTCTGAGGTTATTAAAAAAGGACAAGAAGAAGGATTTGTTAGAGAAGATATAGACCCATCTGAAACAGCAATGCTTTTTGTAGGACTAATACAGGCAAAAGTTTTTGCATATGTAATGGAAAGAAGAGAAGGACCAATAATCAAAGACCCAGATCAGTTAATCTCAGAATTATTCTATGGAATTATTAAAAAATGATTGCAGTAGTTCAAAGAGTTATAAAGTCAAGCGTTGAAGTAGACGGTAAGGTTGTAGGAGAGATAAGAAAAGGAGTTAATATACTTCTTGGGGTAGCCGAAGATGACACAGAAGAAGATGTAAATAAATTAGTTAATAAAATTGTTAATTTGAGAATGTTTGAAGATGAGAATAAAAAGATGAATTATTCCCTTCTTGATGTCAACGGAGAAGCTCTTATTATTTCTCAGTTTACGCTTCTTGCTAATTTAAGGAAAGGAAGAAGACCATCTTTTGAATATGCTGCCAAACCGGATAAAGCTAAGGCTTTATACGAAAAATTTGTAGAAGAGTTTTCTAAATATGTGAAAGTTCAAACAGGCGTTTTTGGTGCTGATATGAAAGTTTATATTTTAAACGATGGACCTGTAACATTTATTCTTGATTCAAAACAGTTATGAACCTATCTTCTAAACCAAGGTTTTTTCTCGCCTTTACTTTCTCTTGGTGGAAATACACTTCTATATAGATTCTTCCAAAAAACTTTTGCTCTCGTAGATTTATAACTCCAAATAGTTACAGCTACCGAAAGAATAATCCATAAAGGAATAAGAATTTTTATTAATACATTAGTGGCTTCTTTTTCCATTTGGCTAAATGCTGAAGGGTCAACCATCTTTATCTCCAATCTTTATTTAATGGTTCTTGCCAATAATAATAAGATAAATAGTAAGATTTTTCAAGTAGATACAGGGAGAGTATTCCAAAATTTTTACAAGTTTGCCCTTATCCGTCATCCTTATGACGTAAGTTTGAAGAATTTTATAATTTGATTTTTTGACTTGAAAAGAAAAATAGGAGATTCTTCGCTTCGCTCAGAATGACGATGTGGATTTTTGGAACAGCCTCAGTAGATATAGGAGACTGTTCCAAAATTATTTTCTCAGTTAAAATTAAATACACAAAATCAAAAAATGGAATGTTTACATGAGAAAAACAGGAATGTCTTTCAGGTAAATCTATAAGCTTACAAAAAGATTTTTTAAAATTTAGCTATATTTCTATATCAAACACTAAAACAATATTCTTATAGAGAAGTTCTTCAAGAACTTAAATATCTTGGCTTTAAAACTATTGCTGGAAAAAACAGGATAGTGCTACATAGCAAATGCTACAGGTTTTGTCTATGGAGATATTTGTAAACAAAGTAGATTTTATTAAAGAAATACTTTTTATAGCTGATGAAGGTTATGATTCAATAAGTGTAAAAAATCTTGGACATTGAACTTATCCCTACTATATAGATAAAGCAAACTCTTAGAATAAAAATAAAGCATTCAGTTTTGTTAAGTCTATAGCGATTTTCGCTCTTGTCTTTTATCTCTTAGCTTTTCATCTATCACTTTACTTGCCTATGTGACTCCATATTTCATTGTCAATATTATGCAGAACATACTCCGGAGCTTTTATTTTAACTACATATCTTCCGTCAACTACCAAGATATTACCATTTTTATCTTTTTCAAAAATAGCTTCTACAACTAAATGTTTTCCTTTGTAAATTTTGTACCCATTTTCTACTTCTTCGAATTTATCAAACCTAAGCATGTTTGACTGCTTTTTTAGAATATCTTTTATCATTTCTTTTGATGGAAATGATACTATTCTCTCTGATATTTGCTCGTTGTAATACTTATCGTTAAACCATACGAGAATAGAAAAAACAATAACTGTTATATCTATTAAACCAAACATAACAGCAAACTTTAGATTTCCATATAAATAAAAAAAGATAGTTAATGCTGTCAGAACTATAATTAAAGATATTGAGACTTTTTTAAGCATTGTAATCTCCTTAGTTGTTTAAAATCTTAACATTCTTTGGAAAGTTGAAATTTATATTTACCGGATTGGATAAATATTTAAATTTTTCAAACTCTATTTCAATAATGTTGTTGTCTGTATCCTGTGCTGAAAGTTTAGTTAATGATAGATTGGATTTATCTATTGTCAGTTCTAATTTTTTAACTTCTGTGTTGTTTTTTGGTTTTAAAGATATTTTGTATGTATCATTGGTTTCTTTGGTTTCTAACGCATTAAAGGTAGACTTGATAGGTTTGTTTTTGATAATCATTTCTAAAACTTCTGTTATTAAAACACTGTTATCTGTTGATGTTATAACAGCCTGATTTTCTTCTACAGAGTATAAAGCTACTTTGGTACCATTTAGATAAATAATCTGTTTATATGGCTTTATATACTCTATTTTGATTTTATCCGGTTTTACAGCTAATACTTTTCCATAAAAAATATCCGGGCTGGAAAACCCAGATTGATAAGTTTTTTGTGTAATGTCTGCCTGAAATCCTTTTATCTCACTAAATTTTTTCTGAAGTTCTTCTACTATGTCCTTTGCAAAAGAAAAATTAACAATAAAGAGTATCAAAAATAAAGCTATCTTTTTCATTAATATAGCCACATTGCAAGTTTTTTTCTGTACTCTTTTGTAAGTGGGTTAGATTCTCCAAGTAGTGTGAATATAGAAACCATAGCTTTTCTTGCACCATCGTTTTTATAATTTCTATCTTTCTTAACTATTTCTAAAAATAATTTTAATGCTTCTTCATAATTTTCTTCAACTGCATAGCATGATGCTTGGGCAAACATTTTATCAAGTTCTGTTTGTAAATTTGTATTTTCACATTCTTTTTTAAGTTCTATAAATTCCTTTAATGCTTGAGCTTGTGTAAAGTACTCTTTGTCATACTCTTTTATTTTGTTTAATAAATTTTCTGCATCTTCAAGCTTGTTTAGTTTAATAAAGAATTTTGCTGCTTCAAGGATTAACTTTTTGTTATCTGGATATTCAGAAATTGCTCTTTTGTATAAATCATACGCTCCTTCTCTGTTGCCTGCCAAAATAAGCATGTTTGCTTCTTCAATAACTTTATCTGCTGGTGATTTAACATATTTACTGATTATTTTTCTTACTTGACTCTCCGGCAATGCTCCAACGAATTTATCAACTACTTTTCCATCTTTTATTATTCTAACATCCGGTATTCCATGAACTCCAAACTCTTGTGCAATATCCGGATTTTCATCTGTATTAACTTTTGCTAAAATAAAGCCAAACTCTCCTGAAAGTTTTTCTAAGATTGGTTTTAAAGCTCTGCATGGACCACACCAAGGCGCCCAAAAGTCTATAACCACAACATTATCATAAGATTTTTCTAATATTTCTGAGAAATTTTCAGAGTTTACGTCTATTATCATCCTTCTAACCTCCTACATTTAGTTTAACTTACTAAAATTCATTTATATTATAAATTATAAATCTCTTTAACTTTTCTTTCAATACAATTTTGTTTTATCTTTTTACTACTATTTACAGAATATTGTATACTTCTGGGTGAGAAGTTCAGTAAAAGTATGAGATTCTTCGTTTCGCTCAGAATGACAAGCAAGCCTATCTTTTCTCTAATATTTATCAGCCAACCTTTATCTGTCATCGTCCTGAGGACGTAAGGTCGAAGGATCTCATTTTTAAATTTTATAAAAACCACTAATTTCTCACCCAAGGTATGAAGAATAATTTAAAGAAAAAACACTTTGGACAAAATTCATATTGTGAGACTGTTCCAAAAATTTATGCCGTCATTCTGAAGCCGGCAAACAGACTAAAATCCTCAAGATGACACGAAAAAGTAAGCTTTACAAGAATTTTGAAATACTCTAACATTCTCTTAAAACTTTCAATTTATGTATAATTTATTACTCAAAACAAAAATTTTAATAAGATAAAAAGAGGTGGAAAATAATGATAGCAAGCATTTTCAAAAAACTCTGTCCTAACTGTGGTGGAGATATTACATCAGAAAGATTATACAAAGGCTTACCTTGTGATAAATGTTTACCAGAAGAGCCAAAAGAAGATGTTTGTGATGTTTTAAAAAAAGGAAAATTCAAAATATTATGTGACATTGATGATGAAGTTAACAATTGGCAAAACTTTTTTAGCAAGCGTATAGGATCTCATCCATGGAGCTTACAGATAACTTGGGCTAAAAGATTTTTCTTAAATCGCTCTTTTGCACTTTTAGCACCTACCGGCATAGGTAAAACTTCTTTTGGTCTATCGGTTGCATCATATTTAGCACAAAAAAATAAAAAATCTTACATAATTCTTCCAACAAAGCTATTAGTCAATCAAACTGTAAAAAAACTTACCCAGATATTCAAGCTAAAAGAAGACCAAATCCTATTTTTTGGCGAGGAAAACAAAAAAGAAAAAGAAGCCAAATTAGAAAGACTTAAAGATGGAGATTTTTCTGTACTGATAACAACTTCTATGTTTCTATACAAAAATCATGACAAGATTCCAAAAGATTTTTCTCTTGTGTTTGTTGACGATGTAGACTCTTTCTTAAAAACCGCGAAAAACATAGACAAAGCACTTTATTTACTTGGCTTTGATGAAAATGATATAAACCTTGCGTTAGAAGTCATCAAACTAAAAGCAAAGCAGAATAAGACAGATGAAGATTGGAACAAAATAAACCAGCTTACAGAAAAGCTTAGAAAGATAGAAGCAAAGAGAAAAGGTGTGCTGATAGTTTCATCGGCAACTTCAAACCCGAAGTCAAACAGAATAAAGCTTTTTAGAGAACTTCTTGGCTTTGAAGTAGGAACTCCAACATTTTACTTGAGAAACATTGTAGATTCTTATGATGATATAGAAAATCACGAATTGTCAGAGCTTATAAAAAAACTTGGAAAAGGTGGGCTTGTATTTATACCTTCTGACAAAAAGAAAGAATATGCTGAAGAAGTTAAAGAATATCTAACAAAAAAAGGAGTTAAGGCTGCTACCTATGAAGAGATTGATGACGAAATCTTAAAGAAATACGAAAATGGAAAGATAGATGTTTTGATTGGTATCTCTTCCTACAGAAACCCATTGGCAAGAGGTATAGACCTTCCTCATTTAATCAGATATACAATTTTTTACGGCGTTCCAAAAATCGTACTATCATTAAAATTTGAAGCAAATCTAAGTCATCTACTTTGGGCGCTTAGTTCTATAAGAGCGTACATTTTGAAAAAATTTCCACAGTATGCAATCCAAATTGATAAATGGATAACTCAGTTAAAAAAATATCAGTATCTAACGGAAGAATTTTTACAAAACAATCCAAACCTAAAAGAAAAAGTAGACAATCTAAGATTGAAAGTAGGACAGTTTTTAAACTCAGAAGAGATAATAAATCTTTTAAAAGAATCTAACGAAGTTACCCTTAGAAAAGATGAAGATGGATATAAACTCGTCGTATCTGATGTGACAGGATACTTACAAGCAAGCGGAAGAACTTCCAGAATGTACAGCGGCGGTATCACGAAAGGATTATCTGTAATTTTAATAGACGATAAAAAAGCCTTTAATCATCTACAAAAGAGAGTCAAATGGTTTAGTGATGACATTGAATTTGTAGATTTTAAGTCAATCGAGTTAGACAAAATTCTTAAAGAGATAGACTCAGACAGAGAAAAGGTAAGAAAGATACTCAAAGGTGAGATTAAGTTTGAGAAAGTAGAAAGCATCTTAAAGCCAGTTTTAATAGTAGTAGAATCTCCAAACAAAGCAAGAACCATAGCAAACTTCTTTGGAAAATCTGTAAGAAGAAGAGTAAACGACCATGAAATCTTAGAGACATCAATAGATGATAGATACTTAATGATTACTGCATCCTTAGGTCATATTCTTGACCTTAATAAAGAGCTTGGATATTACGGAGTTTTTGTGAAAGACCATATTGAGCCAGTTTACGAAACGATTGAAGGAAAGGAAGAAATCATAGAAAGCATCAGGTCTGTAAGCTTTGAAAGTTTAGAAGTATACGTTGCAACAGACCCGGACACAGAAGGTGAAAAGATAGGGTGGGATGTTGAATTACTTTTAAAACCTTATGTTAAAAATATCCAAAGAATGGAATTTCATGAAGTAACAAAAAAAGCAATCATTAACGCAATTAAAAACCCAAGAGATTTTGATGAAAATTTAGTAAAAGCTCAAATAGTTAGAAGAGTGGCAGACAGATGGGTCGGGTTTGAATACTCTCAGCTACTTCAAAAAGCTTTTGGTAAAAATTGGCTTTCGGCAGGTAGAGTTCAAACACCTATACTTGGATGGATTATAGAAAGAGAAAAAGAGAGAAAGCAAAAAATTTACAGAATAACAATCACGCTTCAGCAAGACAGTAGAAAACTTGAATTGGACATAGACTATCAAAACAAGCAAGATGCAGAAAATATCTTTAATAATCTAAATAACATTGAAATTATTGTAAAGGAAGTAAAAGAAGAAGATAAAAACCCTCTTCCACCATACAGAACAGATACAATGCTAAAAGATGCAAGCGATAGATACAGATTTTCACTCCCAAAAACAATGGAATTAGCACAAGACCTATTTGAGCTTGGATATATTACATACCATAGAACAGATTCAACAAGAGTTTCTGATGTTGGCATAGCTTTAGCAAGAGAGTATATAGAAGAAGCATTTGGAAAGGATTATTTCCAGGCGAGAGTTTGGGGAGAAGGTGGAGCTCATGAATGTATAAGACCAACAAGAGCAATGGAAACAGAAGAGTTAAAATCTATGATTTTAAGCGGTCAGTACGAAGGCTTAACCTTTGACCATATAAAGCTTTATGACCTTATCTTTAAACGTTTCATAGCTTCTCAAATGAGAGCTGTTAAATTTAAAGCAAAAGATGTAATCATAAAAGGCTTTGGATTTGAATTAGAAAAAGTTTTACATACAGATATTATTCAAGATGGATGGAATAAAATATTACCGGCTGAACTTCATCCAGATTTAGAGGGAATAATTGATATAAGCAATAATAAACAATTTAAAACCATGCCAAAGGCATTTCCATTTACCCATGGGGAGCTTGTATTTAGAATGAAAGAAAGAGGCATCGGAAGACCATCTACATATGCAACAATCATTGCGAAACTTCTTGAAAGAAAATATGTAATAGAAAAGAAAGGTTTGCTATTTCCAACTTCTATGGGTATAAAAGTTTATCAGTATTTAAACAGCTTAAATCATGTAAGAGAGTTTTTATCAGAAGAGTTTACAAGAAAATTAGAAGAGCTTATGGATAAGGTAGAAATTGGCGAAAAAGATTACGAAGCTATACTTTTTGAATTGCTTGAAAAAATTAAAATAAGACACGATAACTGAGATGTTTATTCTTGGAATTCTTTACTCGACTACAGAACAAAGATAATGTTTTCCTGTTTGTCATACAGCAGCGAATTGAAGGGTCTTATACAAATAGTGTAAAATAGAGATTAGAGTTTTTGCATACCTTGGATGAGAAATTAGGGATTTTTATGGAATTTTAAAATAGGAGGTCCTTCGGACTTACGTCCTCAGGATGACAAGGAACAATCTAATTTCGTCATTCTGAGCGTAAGTGAAGAATCTTATACTTTTTTGAATTTCTCATCGAAATATGTTTGTAAGTCAAAGAAATATAACTATAATGGAGGCTAAAGTTGGCTGAAGAAAAAAGTAAATTAACGGGATTAGAAAAAGCAGCCATATTGTTATCTATTTTGCCAGAAGAAAAGAATGTAAAAATTTTTAAACATCTTAAACAAGCTGAACTTGAGAAGATTATCAAAGCATTACTCACATTAGAAGAGCCAACAAAAGAAAACATTAAAGCAGTTATTCAAGAAGCATATAAAAGCTTATCAGAGGCTGTACCTTTAAAACTTCTTCCTGATAATATTAAAAAAATATTAGAAAAAGCGCTACCTCCGGAAAAAGTTAAAGAATTGTTTGAAGGCTTGGTAATGGCTGAAGAAGGGAAAGCAGTTTTTCAGGAAATTGAAAAACTTCCTGCGAAGGTAGTGGCAAATATAATTAAAAATGAGCATCCTCAAGTTATTGCTTTAATATTAACACAGCTAAAACCACAAAAGGCAGCAGAAATAATCCAATATTTACCAAGAAGACAGGGTATTTCCAACATTCAAGAAGAAGTTATAAAAAGAATTGCATCCTTAGAAAAAGTTTCATCTAATATGATTAAAACTGTTGCTGATGCTTTAGAAGAAGAGCTCTATACGATAGGGGCCGGAAAAGAAGAGATGTTAAGTGGAATCGATGTTGCAGCTGAACTAGTAAATAATTTACCAAAAGATTTAGCTCAAGAAATACTTGATGAAATAAGAAAAGAAACACCTTCTCTTGCAGACAGTATAGAAGAGCGTATGTTTAAATTTGAGGATATTATTAAACTTGATAATAGAGCTATTATGGAAATCCTCAAAGCTGTTGATAAAAATGACCTGCTTATTGCTCTTAAAGGTGCCCCACAAGAAATTATTGATAAATTTACTGCTAACATGTCAAAAAGAGCTGCTCAGATGTTTTTGGAAGATATGGAAGTGCTTGGTCCTGTTAAAAAATCTGATGTTGAAAATGCAAGGAAAAAGATTATACAAACTATTAAAAACCTCATACAATCTGGCGTTATTGAATATGGAGCAGGTGGTGAAGAAATGTTATAATTAGAATTAAGTCAAAAGAGGTGATAAGGATGTCTGACTTTTTATCTCAAGATGAGATAGATGCATTAATAGGTGGGGGTAAATCTTCTGCAGCTGCAGAAGAAAAAATAAAAGAAAAGCCATTTGATTTTAATAGACTTGAGAAGATTCAAAAAGGTGGATTTCAAGGATTAGAAGTTTTATTTGAAAGATGGGTGAAAATCTTTAGAGAAGAAATTAGAGCTGAATTTCCTGTGGTAAACATGGTCTCCAAAGGTAAAATAGCAACAATGAGATTTGGAGACTTTATTGGAAAAATTCCGCTGCCAGCATCATATACAATTTTTAATATGAAGCCTTTGAAAGACCCATCACTTTTGATTATAGATTCTCGCGTTGTTTTTAACTTAGTAAGTGCTTTGTTTGGTGGAGGGGCAAGACCTTTTAAGATTGAAGGAAGAGAGTTTACAAAACTTGAAGTCAGGATAATTGAAAAATTAGTAGACATCGTTTTAGGAAGTTTTGAAAAGATATGGAAAGATGTATATCCTATAGAAATTGAAAGAAAGAGTATAGAGTTTAATCCAATTTTGGTAAGAATAGTATCTCATGCAGAAAAAGTTATTGTAGCAGAAATTATGATAGATATTGAGGGTTTAGAAGTTCCTTTAACATTTGCATTCCCGCAAATGCTGTTTTTGCCCATCAAAGATATTCTTTTTACTGATACATTTGGTTCTGAAGTACCGCCTGAATGGAGAAAAGAACTTATTAAAAAGTTATTAAAAGTAAACCTTAAACTAACATTAGAATTAGATAAATTTAGTGTTTTAGTGAAAGAATTTTTAAACTATGAAGTTGGAACAGAAATAATACTAAGCAAGAAACAATCTGATGAATTGGACTTAAAAGTTGAAGATAAGATTAAATTTAAAGCAAGCTTAGGTAAATTAGACAAAAAATTTGCTGTAATGATAACAAAAATAATTAAGGAGAACGGTGATGGAGGAAATGGATAGACAAAAAAATAAACCTGAAGACAATCAAGAAGATTTAGCAGCTGCTTGGTCTGAAATGTTAAATGAAAGTGAGAAAAAGGAAGGGTTACAGGAAGATTTGACAGCTCAGTGGTCTGAAACGTTGCACGAAGAAAAAAGTAAATCTGTTGATGCAAATACTAATCAAACACCGTTAAAAAAATCAGAAAAAAAAGAAAGCTTTACAAAAGAAGAATCTAGTCCAGAAATTTTAAATAAACTTGATATTCTTTTAGATATCCCTATTACAATTACAGTAGAAATAGGTTCAAAATCTATGCCTATAGAAGAGATTTTAAAACTTGCTCCAAGTTCTGTGATAGATTTAGACAGATATTTAAATGAACCTATAGATTTAAAAGTAAATGGTGTTCTTGTTGCAAAAGGAGAGCTTTATCAGGTAGATGATAATTTTGCAATAAAGATAACTGAAATTTTGACAAAAGAAGAAAGGGTAAGACTTATTTCAAGTCAAATAAGAGGTTAAAAAATGGCAATAAATTTTCAACCAATTTATATTCTTGCTTCAGGTGGAGAAAGAGCGACAGAGCAGCTTGATACGACTACAAACAATATAGCTAACAGCAGTACACCCGGCTTTAAAAAACTTCTCCTTAGAGAAATGAGTCAAAAAATACCAGAAAATAAAGGAAAAGTTGGAGATCTGCTTGTTTTCCCACGTTTTATGGATAGTCCGGTTTTAAACTTTCAAGGACCATTAATTAAAACAGAAAATAATTTAGACTTAGCGATTGTAGGAGATGGATTTTTTACAGTTGAAAGCGCTATAGGAAGATACTACACAAGAAATGGTCATTTTTCAATAAATCAGGAAGGCTATTTGGTAGATGTAAACGGTGCTTATGTTTTAGATGAGAATTTTAGAAGAATTCAAATTCAGGATAGTAAATTTAAAATAACGCCTAAAGGTGAGATTTATCAAAATGGACAGATTACAGGAAGAATAAGAGTAGTTAATTTACAAAATTTACAAGCTGTAGGAAACTCATACTATCAAGGACAAGAACAACAAACAACCAACTTTGAGATAAAACAAGGATTCCTTGAAGGAGCAAACCTAAACATTGTTAAAGAAATGGTTGAAATGATTAACAATCATAGAAGATTTGACATATACATGAATCTTGCGAAATCTCTTGATATATTGGAAGGTAAAGTTAACGAAATTGGAAAAGCATAAAAAGTTAAGGAGGTTATTAAAATGTTAAGAGCATTATGGACATCAGCGTCAGGGATGGAAGCACAACAGACAAATTTAGATGTAATTTCTCACAACATAGCTAACGTGAACACGGTTGGATTTAAAAGAAGTAGAGCTAATTTCGAAGATTTGATCTATCAAGATGTGAGAGACCCGGGTGTTTTAAGCTCGACTCAGAATAGAGTTCCGGCAGGGATTCAGATAGGTTTAGGTGTAAAAGTATCTGATGTTGCAAAAATGTTTTCTCAGGGAAGTTTGATGAAAACAGATAATCCTTTAGATGTTGCGATACAAGGTGAAGGATTTTTCAAAATAGAAATGCCTGACGGAAGCGAAGCTTTTACAAGAGCTGGAAATTTCCAAATAGATAACGAAGGATATATAGTAAATCCAGAAGGGTACAGATTAAGTCCAAACATACAAATTTCAGCTCCAGAAACAGTTTTAAGTATTTCTATAAGCCCAAATGGAAAAGTTGTTGTAGTTAGAAATAGTGGTGGACAACAAACAACAGAAGAAGTTGGAAATATAAAGCTTTATAGATTCATAAACCCGGCAGGACTTAAAGCAATAGGAGGAAATTTATTTAAGTATACAGAAGCTTCCGGACAGCCTATAGAAGGAGACCCAAATACTGATGCTTTTGGAAAACTTACACAAGGATTTTTAGAAATGTCTAACGTAAACATAGTAGAAGAGATGGTAAATCTAATAGTAGCACAAAGGGCTTACGAAGTTAACTCAAAAGGTATTATTACAGCAGATGAAATGCTTAAGACTGTAACTACATTGAAAAGTTAATAATTTTTAAATACCTTGGGGTGAGAAATTAGTGATTATTGTGGAATTATGATAAGGAGGTCCTTCGGCTTATAGTCTCAGGATGACAGGAAAAGGTTGATTGGTAACCTTAAATGAAAGACGGACTTTATTCGTCACGTATATTTAGATAATTATTTTGGGTAAGAAGTTTATAATTTTTATAAGATTAAGTTAAGGGTAAAAAATTGAGTGCAAAACTTTGGAACGTAGTTTTATTGCTTGTTTTACTTACAATTTTTTATTTAAAAGCTGGTGAGAGGCTTCAAAAAGCTAAAAATATGGCTTTAGAGTATGCAAAGGAAAATTTTAAAGACGTTGAGATAATAGATGTAGTTAAAATACCACAGAGTTATGAAGAGAAGTTAAGTAAAGATTTTAATAAAGTTGAATGTAAAAGCAAAGGAAAAAGCAGTATTTATCTATATTTAGATTGTACCTTTTCGAAAGATGAAGAAACAGTCGCAACTATCCCTATAACATTTAGAATATCAGCTACTACAAAATATACAATTGTAAAAAATCAAAAAGTTAGCATAGTTTATTTAAATAAAAACATAAAAATACAAATGCTTGGTGTAGCTCTTGAAAACGGTAAAGAAGGGGATTACATTAAAGTTAGAAATATATCTACAGGCAAAGAATTGGTAGGAAAAGTTATCTCTAATGATACTGTTTTGATAGAAGCAAACAGGGAGTAAAAATATGAAAAGATTAATACTGTTAGTTGGATTAATAGGTTTTATAACAGCAGGATGTGCTAAAAAAACGTCAGAGTATGGAAAGCCATTTAATCCAAATCCACCTGAGATAGAGCAAGAAAAAGTCGTAAGAACACCCGGCTCTTTATACACAGGTAGCTACAACAATTTATTTTCCGATTCTAAAGCTTTCACAGTCGGAGATGTTATAACAATAAGAGTCGTTGAGAATATAGCCGGACAGACTGCTTCTAATACAAATACACAAGAGCAACAGAAGATGGATTTAAACGTTCCGTCACCAAAGCTAATGGGTAAAAATTTAATAAATAAAACTCCAATCGCCGGTATAACAGAGCAAAACTCAGATACTTATAAAGGATCTGCATCTACAAACAGAAAATCAACTCTAATAGCAACAATTTCTGCAAGAGTTACAAAAGTTTATCCAAACGGAAATTTGTTTATAGTTGGAAAAAAGGTTGTTAAAGTTAACGATGACTATCAAACACTTGTAATTTCTGGTATTGTAAAGCCTACCGATATAATGCAAGATAACTCTGTAGATTCTTCAAGAATTTCGGATATGTATGTAGAGTACAACGGAGAAGGTTATATGGCAGATAGCTCAAGACCGGGTTGGTTAGCACAATTCTTAAAAAGAATCTGGCCGTTTTAAGCTAATACTTATAAGTAGCAGTAAGATTGAAAATAATTTAAAATAACTTTTATACCTTGGATGAGAAATTAGCGGTTTTTGTAAAATTTAAAAAGGAGATCCTTCAGCTTACAGCCTCAGGACGACGCGGAGAAAGGCTGAATGGCAAGCATCAGGAATAACCTTAGGTGTCATTCTGAGCGAAGCGAAGAATCTTATATTTTTATTGAATTTTTGCCTTACATATCTTTTCAAAAAAGATGATTATTAGGAGAATTAAAGGGATGTGGAAAAAAGTTTTAATTGCTATAGTTCTTATAACAAACGTTTCTTTTGCTGCTGAAGTCAAAATCCGAGACGAAGTATACATTGAAGGCTTTAGGCCAAACTATCTTACCGGCTATGGCATAGTCGTTGGTTTGAATGGAACCGGTGATGGGACTACAAGCAGATACACATTAATCAGTATAGCCAATATGTTAAGAAAGCTTGGAATTTACATAGACCCTGCTCAAGTAAGAACAAAAAACGCTGCTGCAGTTATGGTTACTGCTAATTTACCACCATTTGCTAAGCCCGGGATGGCAATAGATGTCCAAGTAGCATCGATTGGTGATGCAAAAGACATTGTCAATGGTTTATTAATAAGAACGCCTCTTTATGGACCGGATGGAAAGATTTACGCCTTTGCACAAGGACCTGTTTCAACCGGCGGTGGCTTTTTAGAATCAAATAAAGGTGGAAAGGTTCAAAAGGGATTTCCAACTGCAGGCATTATTCCAAACGGTGCAATCGTTGAAGAAGAGCTCCCATTTGACTTTAACTCTATGACGGAGGTGACCTTAAGTCTTAAAAATCCAAGCTTTTCAAAGGCTCAAGAAATCGCCAAGGTAATAAATCAAAAATATCCAGGCTTAGCAGTTGTTCAAGACCCTACTTCAATAAAAGTTAGACTGCCGCAAACAAAAAATAAAACAGAATTTTTAGCAGAGATTTTAGACCTAAAAATAAAAACCGATAAAGACAATATACCAACTATAGTATTTTATGAAAAAACAGGAACTGTAATCATGAGTGGAGATGTAGTTATAGACACTCCTGTTTACGTATCGCATGGAAGTATTTATGTTACAGTAGAAAAAACGCCTGTAATATCGCAACCACCACCTTTATCCGGTGGCCAAACAGTAGTGACCGAAGGAGTAACTACTAAAGTTCAAGAAGAAAAAGGTAGAATTATATCCATAGAATCAGCAAAACTTTCTGATTTAGTAAAAGCGTTGAACGATTTAGGAGTTTCTCCATACGATTTAATAGCAATACTGCAAGCTATAAAAGCTGCTGGTAAATTGCACGCAGAAATAAAAGTAATGTAAGGGGGATTGAAATGTTTAAAGACCTTCCACCGCTGGAAGATTTAATAAAAGAACTAAAAGATATAAAAGATGTAGGCATAAAACCTCAAAAACATAATAACAATAGCTTTGATAAATCTCTGCAGACATATCTAAACCAACCAAAACAAGATGTGATAAAACCTATAAAATCTTACTTTGATTTAAAGTCTATACAAGAGTCAAAAACACCGGAGGAGGTTGCAAATACATTCCAAACAATCTTCTTTGAAATAATGCTTAAAGAGATGAAAAACGGCCTTTTTGAATTTTCATCTTCAGATTTTGGAAATAAGATGTATATGGATATGTTTTTTATGCAGCTTGCTCAGGTAATTGCAGATTCTAACCAAATTGGACTTAAAGACTACATACTTAATGCTATTAATAACTACATTAAAAACTCAAAACCAGAGGGTTAAAATTGGATAGAGTTTTACCTATTTTTGACAAAATAAACCAAAATTCGGATGCGATAATTATTGTTTTTATACTTATAATTCTTGGTTCTTTAGTTTTACCAGTTCCACCGTTTTTGCTTGACATACTTCTTACAATGAGCATTAGTTTTTCTATGCTAATTTTAATGACTACGGTTTATATCGATAGTCCTTTAAAAATGTCTTCTTTTCCTTCTCTACTTTTACTTGCAACGCTATTTAGATTGTCTTTAAACGTTGCATCAACAAGAAGAATTTTACTACATGGTCACGAAGGACCGGATGCAGCAGGGCATGTTATACAGTCTTTCGGACAGTTTGTTGTTGGTGGTAGTTATGTAGTTGGTATTATAGTGTTTTTAGTGCTTGTAATCATTAACTTTATTGTTATCACAAAAGGTACAGAAAGAATTTCAGAAGTGGCTGCAAGGTTTACGCTTGATGCTATGCCGGGTAAACAGATGAGTATAGATGCAGATTTAAATAGCGGTCTTATAGATGAGAAAGAAGCTCAAAGAAGACGTCAAGAAATTCAAAGAGAAGCAGATTTTTATGGAGCGATGGATGGTGCAACTAAGTTTATTCGTGGTGATGCTATAGCTGCTATAATCATCACATTCATAAATATGATTGGTGGAATTATAATTGGAATGGTTCAAAAAGGAATGGATTTCCAATCGGCACTACAAAACTTTACAATTTTAACAATAGGTGATGGATTGGTGTCCCAGATACCAGCTCTTATCACGTCAACAGCTGCAGGTTTAATGGTTACCCGTGCTGCTTCAGAAACAAACCTTGGTAAAGAAATCTTTACACAGCTAACAAGTATTCCAAAGGCCTTATGGATGGCATCAGGTGCTGTGTTTACTATAGGAATCGTTCCGGGAATGCCAACTTTACCATTCTTAATACTTTCAGCGATTCTTGGATTTTCAGGATACATAATGTATCTAACAATAAAGGAGAGAGAAAAAACAGAGAAAGAAGAAAAAGCCAAAGAAGTTATCAAACGGTTAGAAGAAGAGCAGCCGGAGAGCTATATATCTCCACCGGAAGTTTTAACTTTTGAGATAGGATACAGATTAATCAAATTAGTCGATGAATCACAAGGAGGTGAGCTTATTAAAAGAATAAAAAATTTAAGAAAACAATTAAGCAAAGAGCTTGGACTGATAGTTCCACCTGTACATATAAAAGATAATTTAGAATTAAAGCCAAATGAATATAGAATTTTAATCAAAGGTGTAGAAGTAGCAAGGTACGAAGTAGAACCGGATAAATATCTTGCATTAGATACAGGTTCTATTAGAGAAAAAGTGGAAGGTGTTTCAACAAAAGACCCAGCCTTTGGATTAAATGCTTTATGGATAGATGAAGCTAACAAAGACAGGGCAAAGCTAAACGGATACACAGTAGTAGATGTGCCCACCGTAATAGTTACCCATTTATCAGAAATAATTAAAAGATACTCTTACGAAATACTTACAAGAATGCAGGTTAAAGAAATCATCGATAATATTGCAAAAAGTTATCCTATAATAAAGGATATTGTTCCATCACAAGTTCCTTTAAATATACTTCATAAAGTTCTTCAAAATCTTTTAAAAGAAGGAATTCCTATTACAGATATCATTACTATTGTAGAAGCATTAGCGGATAATATAAATAAAACACAAGACCAGGATATCTTAACTGAATACGTCCGCACAGCATTAAGCAGAATGATTACTTCGATGTTTGCTAAAAACGGACAACTTACAGCATTAATACTTGGAAATAAAACTCAAGAATATTTAATAAATTTACTTAAAGAGAATGATTGGCAAATGCCATCATTAAATCCTGTTTTTGTTCAAAAGTTGATAACAGAAATATCCAAACATTTAGAAAACTTTGTTATTCAAGGTGTAACCCCTATATTATTAACATCTCCAAACATAAGAAGATATATCAAGCAAATCATCGAAAACTATATACCTAACTTGCAAGTTTTGTCTTATTCAGAGATTGATAGTAAAATAAAATTAAATATTATTGGAGTTGTGGAAGTAGATGGAACCTAAAATAAAAATCTTTGAAGGTTATGATTTAAGCAAATTGATGCACCAAATAAAAGAAAGTTTCGGTGAGGAGTTTAAAATTCTATATCAAAATGAGATAAAAGAAAAAACAAAAATTCCATTTTTCAAGAAAACAAAATATATCCTCATAGTTGAACCAATAGAAAATAAAATTTCTTTTGAGGATATTTTATCTGAAAATCTAAAAGAGGAAAACGAAAAAGAAGTACAAACTTATAACCCATTTAAAGCAAAAATTGGACAGAAAGTTGTTGAAAAAGTTGAACCTGTTATAAAAACCACAGCTCATAATGATTTAAATCAAAAACTAAACATAAAAGAAGAGTATTACGATAATAATATAACATACAAAGAAATCACAGAAGAATTTACAGGAAAAGCTTTAGACTTAATTAATTTGCTGATTCAAAAGGATGTTGAGTTGGATGTTGCTAAAGAAATTGTAAGAAATGCTTGTGGATTAGAAATGGATTCGAACAAGTTAGATTTAAAACACTTTACATATAGAGAATCTCTTATAGAAGGTATTGAAAAAAGTTTTATATTTAAAGGAGATATCTTTAAAGATTCTAACAGAAGGAGAGTTGTGGCTTTTTTGGGACCAACCGGTGTTGGGAAGACAACAAATCTATTTAAAGTAGCCTCAAAGCTTATTTTAGAAGAGAACAAAAAAGTTGCTGTTATATCCACGGATACATTTAAAGCAGGAGCGGGAGATCAAGCAAGAAGCTATTGCAACATACTTGGAATACCTTTCCAGATCCTGTCCGACCCTAAAAAACTAAGGGAAATTGTGGATGATTTAGATTTTGTAGATGTTATTCTAATAGATACTGTAGGAAGAAGCCATTATGACCATTGGAAGCTTGGAGAAATAAAGGAGACTTTGCGTTTGATCGACGAAATAGAGTACATGATGGTAGTAAGCTGTAATTGGAAAAATAAAGAAAGTTATAGTTTAATTCAAAAATATAAAAAATTCTTCGACATCGATTATTTGTTTTTTACAAAAATAGATGAAACAGCTTATCCTGGCACTATATTAAATTTGGCATATAAAACTAAACTTCCGTTAACATACATTAGTACAGGCCAAAATGTTCCCGAAGACTTGAAGATAATTACCCCTGAAAGACTTGCTTCATACCTGCTTATGGAGAATGAATGATGGAGCAACAGTTAAAACAGTTAAAAGAGATTGTTAGTAAAGTAAACCCTGAGGCTATACAAACAAAAAGAAATCCAAAATTTTTATGTGTATCAAGCGGTAAAGGCGGAGTAGGAAAAACAAATTTCTCAATAAACTTAGCTTATATACTGGCTAACCATTTTAATAAAAAAGTTCTTTTGATAGATGCTGATATTGGGGTTGGCAACGTTCACGTCATATTAAACATTCCATTGATAAAATCTTTAAAAGAATTTTTTGAGGGTAAAGATATAAAAGAGAATATAATAAAAGTTAAAAATTTTGATTTAATACCAGGATTTTCCGGCATAGACAGCATAAGTGATATGGAAAACATAAATTTAAACTATTTGATAAAGAGACTAGACGAAATATCCGAAGAATATGACTACATCATAATAGATACAGCCGCAGGAATTGGTAAAGAAGTGATAAACTTTATCCTTCCTTCGGATAAGACATACATCATAACAACACCTGAACCTACAGCCCTTACAGATGCTTATAGTCTTATAAAATCTGTCTTTAAGATCTATAGCTATTCTAATTTTAAAATAGTAATTAACATGTGTAAAAGTGAAGAAGAAGGAATAGAAACTTTTGAAAGACTTTCAAGTTCTTGTAAAAGATTTCTAAATTTAGAATTAAATCTTGCAGGGATATTGCCGTTTTCTGAAAATCTTAAGAAGAGTGTTATATCAAGAACATTAATTTCTGAAAGTTATAAAACAGACTCTACAGACTCTTTTACAAAAAATTTAATTAAAATTGCAAAAAAAGAGACGGGAGAAGATATTAAAAGAGAAAATAAAGAAAGCTTCTTTAAAAAACTGTTTTCTTTTATTAAATAATTTAAGTGAATAAGCAGGAAAGGCTTTAGGTGAGAAATTAGCGGTTTTTACAGAATAATCCTTCGGATTTTTTACGTCTCCAGGATGACAGAGAAAGTAGAAGTAGGGACAATTCATGAATTGCTCTAACATATTATTAACGGTAACCTTAGGTGTCATTCTGCAGCCGGCGAAGAATATAATACTTTTATTAAATTTCTCGTCCGATGTATAATTAAGTGACCAGGTAATAAAGAGGCGGATGTGAACTTAAGTAAAGAACAAAAAAAGCAAATAGTTGAAGAACATATTGGCCTAGTCAAAAAAGTTGCTTCAAAAATATTTTATAGACTGCCGGATTGTGAGATAGAATTTGATGATTTGGTACAAACTGGTATTGTAGGGCTGTTAAAAGCTTTAGAAAATTATGATGAAGATAAAGGTAAATTTTCAACCTATGCATACATCAGAATTAGAGGAGAAATTCTTGATTTTCTAAGACAGCAAGATATTATGCCAAAAACGGAAAAAGATAAAATCACCATAGAGTATGCAGATAAACTTGGAGATGAACTTCCTATTTCTAAAAATGCAATAATGCTAAGTTTAGATAAAATTATTTCTGAAGATGGAGAAGATTTTTCCTTTATAGATCTATTTGCATCAAAATCTAAAACTCCTGAAGAAGAATATGCGCAAAAAGAATTATTAGAAAAAATCTCAGATGCTATTGATAAATACTTAGATGATAATGAAAAGAAGATAATTCAATATTTATACTTTGAAGAAAAAGATCCGAAAGAGATATCGGAGATTATGAATATAAGCCTTGGGAGAATTTCACAATTGAAATCAAGAGCAGTGGAAAAATTAAAAAAAATTGTGTATGATAATATAGAGGGATAAAAAAATGGAAAATTTAATGTCATCATATATAGAAGGCTTTGGAATAATAAGAGGCGGCAGCAACAATAATAAAAATAAGAAGCAAAAATTAGAAAAAAATATTTTTGATGATATTATTGCTAAATCTGTAGATAAAAAAGAAGCAGTTAAAAAGGATAGAGATGTAGAAAATAACAATAAGGATTTAGAAGTAGCATCAAATTTAAATGTAGCATTAAGTTATAATGCAGTTAATAATACAGAAAATTTAAAGAATGTTAAAAGTGAAAAAAATAAAATTAAAGACTTTAAATTGGCTCAGGAAAGCTTAGAAAAAGGTATTAAAAGGGAAAATTTAAATGTTATTGAAGAAGAAAACTTACAAAATTTAAAAATTGCTTTAAAAAAATTAAATAAAGTGAACAATCTTATAATAGATAAAAGTAGCGCACCTTTAGACGATAAAAATAAATCAAGCAACGTAAATGATAAATTACAAAAAGATACCATTTCTAACCTTCTAAAGAAAAAAGAAGAGTTTGACAAACTTGCATCAAAAATTGAAGATAAAAAATCTGAGGAGTTAAAAGAGTTTAATATTCTTAAATCAAATAAAGAGCTTGAAATTAAAATATCTGTTAATAATTTTAATGAAAGCTTGGCAATGAAAGATTTGCAAAATTCCAATGAAGTTAATATTTATACTAACAAAAATAATGATGGAAACAATACGGCCGCTACAAATTATAACGATAATCTACCTCAATCAGTAAATATCAACATTTCCAACCCTAACGATAATAATTCAAACTATCAAAATAATCAAAACGATAACAATTTTAATAAAAGTATAAATGGGCAAAATCAAAATAACAATTCTTTTGTATTCTCATACAATCAGACAAATATATCTGCTAATTTAGTATCAAATACTTTAAACCTTGTTATTAACACAAAAGACGTTATTTTAGATGATGCTACAATTCTTCAAATACAACAGATATTGAAAGATAATGGATTTAAACATCATAACCTAACAATCAAAGATAAAGAAAAAGTTTTAAAACTATACGAATATAAAGTGTCTAATAATTCTAATACTTCCGGGATAAACCTTGCAGTATGAAAGAAATTTTTATCAAGAAATATGCGTTTATTATTAATGTTGCATTTTTGATAAATCTGCTTTTTTGTTTCCAATCCTTCTCAAAGGAAAATCCTAGGGATTTTATAAATAAAGCCTTGAAAGAATATAATGTAGGTTCTTATTATAGTGCATTAGAAAATCTATCAAAAGCTTTATCTACAGTAGATAAAAAATCAAAAGACTACAGACAAGCATTGTTGCTATCTGCTAAGATTTATCTAAGCATTGGTCAAAAGACCGGAATGAAACAATATTTATGGAATTCAGCATATTTTTTGAATTGGTATATAGCATTTGGTGGAGAAGCTAATAAAGATTATTACTATACCAAAGGTTTAGTTTATGAAAGATTAGGCTTTTATGAAAGAGCTCTTACCAATTACAAAATAGCTTTATTTTTAAATGATAGTAGTAATTTAACTAACAAAATCATTCTCGGTATAATGAGAACTTCGATATTGCTTGGAAACATAGACAATATCACAAAATATATAATTTACTTAGCACCATTAGAATCTAAAGAAAGTAAGGAACTATCTTTTATAATGGGAATGAGAGCCTTTTACCTAAAAGATTACAAAACTGCTTTTGAATACTTTAAAGACACAATTGCAAACTTTGAAGATTATTTATTAGACAACCCCGAGTTTTATTACACTGTAGCCGAAACTGCTTACAGATTAAAGAATTACAATCTTGCGAAAAGTATTTTTAGAAAAATCATTTCGTATGTAAAGAATGATGATGTAATAAGAAAATCTTATTTGAGACTTGGTGATATTGCATCAATTGAAAATGATAAAATGGAAGCTTTTCAAAATTATCTTATAGTAATAAATAGATTTCCAGAAACTCAAGAGAATACAGTTGCCAGACTAAAAATGCTTGCACTAGGATTAAAGTATCCAGAGTTAGAGAATAAAATTAAATCTATAAAACAACTTGAAGACCCAATAAGATTTGTAGTTAGAACCTTAATATCAAACAGAACCAATTATATTGGCAAATATGCTCTTGGCAATTTTGGAGTTTTGGTTTTTCAAAATCCAACAGATTTTTTATTTAATAGGTTATCTTATGAACTATCGTTAATTTATCCTGCTAACTTTACTTACGAACAAGCTGAATATATTGCCAATCTATGGACAAAATATCTTTTAAAACTCTCTCCGGATAAATTAAGAATGTTATATCTGTCAAATCCAAAATTTTTTAAAGATATATTTGATAGAGATGTTTTAGATAAAATTTTGACTAGTCTCTCTGATGAAAAAGATTTAAAGCAAAAGATCGATTTACTAAAATTCATGGCCGATAAGTATCAGGAGGATAAATACTATATTGACCTTGCCAAAGCCTTTATCAGCGATAAAAAATATAATTATGCCTTAAATACCTTGGAGAAAGTAAAAAATAAAAATTGTGATTACTATATTTTCACAACTGTTGCAAAATCTAATATGAAAATAGACTATAAAGAGGAGCTAAATTCAATTCAAAATAAATGCGATATAGAAAATTTACCATTTTATATAGCTTTTGATTATTATTATTCTACAAATAATTATGAGAAGCTTACAGAGTTAATTGATAAAAATAAAACTCAATTTGTAGAGATGTATGAAAAAAACGAAATATTTAATAACAAAATTAACTCTCTAATAGAGAATCTATTTAAAATGAAAAGGTATAATGAAGTTGCAAGTATCTTAGATAAAATAGATTTTAAAAAATTAAAGAAAGAAAATATCTGCAAATTTGCAAGCATGTCTATCATCTCTAAAATAAAAACAAAGAAAACAGAAAACATAGAGTTGTATTATAATTATTTAGCAGGATGTAATGATGAACTATCAATTATTGCAAAAGAAATGTACGAAAGTTATAAAATATTACAAGAGGTGGGAAAATAATGTTTGATGAGTTGGATAAAATTAACATTATGTCATCTTTCTATTTCGAAAGGACTAAAGTCATCCAGGGAAACATAGCCAATGCAAATACTCCTTTTTATAAACCAGTAGATTTAACCTTTGAAGAAGTTTTGGATAATCAAATAGTTTTAAAAACAACAGATGAAAGACATATTCAGCCAGAAACTAAAAATTTTATAAAAATTAAGCCTTACCAAAACGGTATCATTACAGGATATGACCAAAATAAAGTCAATGTCGAAGAAGAAATGGCTAAGCTTGCAGAAAGCTCAATAATGTATAAATCTCTTGTTGAAGTTATGAAAAAAGAACTATCAAAGATGAAATTAGCTATATCAGGAAAATAGGAGGAGTAAAAAATGCTTTTTAAAGGACTTGAAATATCTGTATCCGGTATGCAAGCCGAGAGAGTTAGAATAGATTTAGCTGCAAGCAACCTTGCAAATGTAAATTCTACCCATACTGAAAATGGACAACCTTATAGAAGAAAGGTGCCGGTTTTTGAAGCAGTTTTAGATGCTCAATCTCAAATTCCTGTTTATAAAGTTAGAGTTAAAGATATTCAAGAAGACCCATCACCGTTTAAATTAAAATTTGACCCAAACAATCCTGATGCCGGACCAGATGGCTATGTTAGACTTCCAAACGTTGACCCAATTAGAGAAATGGTTGATATGATAACTGCGATGAGAACCTATGAAGCAAATTTAACGGCATTCAATACACATAAAGATTTATTAATAAAAAGCTTGGAAATAATTAGAGTATGAAAGTAATACCTTGGGTGAGAAATTAGCGGTTTTTATAGAATTTAAAAATGAGATTCTTCGGATTAAAGTCCTCAGAATGACATAGAAAGTGAAAGCATGTTAATGATCACTTTGTCATTCTGAGCAAAGCGAAGAATCTCATATTTTTATTTAAATTCTTACCCGACGTATAATTAGAGTATAAAAATAAAGTAACGGAGGACTGGTATGAGAATTGAAGGAATAGATGGATTACCACTAAAGTTAGATGTAGAAAAAAAAGAAGAAGAAAGTAAAACATCTTTTTCAGATTTGCTTAAAAACTTTATAAAAGATGTTAACAATGATTTGATTAATGCTAAAAATATAGAGCAAGACTTAGCACTTGGTAAAATCCAAAACATTCAAGATGCGATGTATCAGATAGAAAAAGCTGATATTTCATTTAGACTTTTAACAGAAATCAGAAATAAAGCTTTAGAAAGTTATCAAGAAATTATGAGAATGCAAGTCTAATGGAGTAAAGGCTCTTGGCTATAAATAATGAATTAATAATAAACAAGATAAAAGAAATATTTCAGGATAAAACTAAGCAAAAATACATTATTGGTGGTCTTGTAGGATTATTTTTAATTATTCTTATAGCAATACTGCTCACAAAGAGTTTACATAAAGAAGATTATGCTGTTTTATATTCAGGTTTAGCTCCGGATGATGCTGGTAATATTCTTACTGCTTTATCGCAAGAAAACATACCTTATAAATTAGAAGGCAATGGAACTATAATCATGGTTCCAAAAGATAAAGTTTATGATGCTCGTTTAAAGTTGGCTGCAAAGGGATTACCCTCCGGAAAAGTTGTAGGGTTTGAGATTTTTGAAGAGCCAAAGCTTGGAACAACACAATTTCAGGAAAACGTTAATTATATAAGAGCAGTAGAAGGAGAATTAACAAGAACGATCAAAAAGTTAGACGCTGTAATGGATGCAAAGGTAAACATAGCTCTTCCTAAGGATTCTATTTTTGTCAGACAAGAAGACGAAGCAAAAGCATCTGTAGTTATAAAACTCTGGCCCGACAAAGACTTAACAAAAGAGCAAATTAAAGCTATTGTATTTTTAGTTTCTCGTGCTGTACCAAACTTAAAACCAGAAAATGTAACAGTTGTAGATAATAGAGGCAGAGTTCTTTCTGATTTAATAGACGAAGAATCTGCCAATGAATCCGGAGACAAAACTGTTGATTTAAAAAGAAAATTGGAAAGACAGCTTGAAAAAGATATTCAGTCTATGCTTGCTAAGGTAGTAGGTCCAGAGAGAGTAGTGGTAAAAGCCAGCGTAGAGCTTGAAACGGGAAAAGTTCATCAAAAAGATGAAATCTATGACCCGGATAAAGTAGCAGTAGTTAGCGAGAGAAAAATTAAAGAATCGGAAACGGAAGAATCTCAAACAATAAACGCACCGCCGGGTACACCAACAAACGTTCCCCCTGTGATGAATACGCCTATAATGGGCGGTGGAGGAAAGAGAAAAGAGAAGAGTGATATAACAACAAATTACGATGTTTCTAAGTCAATGATAGAAACACAAAAGCCACTGTTTACTATTAAAAAAGTAAGCGTTGGTGTTATGATTGATGGAAAGTATAAAGAAATTAAAGATAAGGATGGCAATATAATAAAACAATTTGAGCCAAGAAGTCAGCAAGAATTGCAATCCTATGAAAATTTAATCAAAAGTGCTATAGGATTTGACCCAAACAGAGGAGATCAAGTTACCGTAATCAGCGTTCCGTTTGAGGCTGTCTCTATGCAAGAAGAAGCCTCTCCTAAACAACAAAGCTTGATAATGTATATAATTGCAGGAATACTGCTTTTGCTTATACTAGGCTTATTAGCATTCATTTTTATCAAGAAAAAACAGAAAAAAGAAGAGATTGTTACTACTACCACTGTTCCTTCAACACAATTAGCCGGGGTTGCTGCTGAAGCATTAGCAAAAAAATATGAAGAAGAAAAAGGTTTAGTGTCTGAAATAGAAAAATTACCTGAATATCTAAAAATATTGGAAATAGCTGAAGAAAATCCTCAAATGATAGCAAATATCATAACTAAATGGATTAAAGAAGATACTAAAAAATGAAGCTGAATTTAACAGATTTTACTCAGCTTAAAAATATTTCTGAAAATTTAGAAGAAAAAGAAAATGGCAATAATTTAGAGAAAGAAATTGAGGCTTTGAAAAATCAAATTAATCAATTATTGAAACAAATTGAAGTAGAGAAGAAGAATGCTTATAAAAAAGGCTTTGAAGATGCTATAAAGTCCTTAAAAGAAAAGTATAAAAATGCGTTGGAACAAAAAATAAAAGAAATAGAAGCAAGCTTTAACGACAAATATAACGCCGAAATTAAACAAGCTGAAGATACTATTGAGAAAATACAAAACGCCTTGAAACAGCATTATCAAATATATTTAGCAAAAATATCGGAAATAATCTCTGATAGTATAGCAGAAATCTTAGAGTTTCTGTACATTCACGAAAAAGACCCTAAGGAAGTTGCTGAAAAAATAAATGAGATATTAGAAGAGCTAAGGGAATTTAAAGTATTAAAAATTAAAATCAGTAAAGACCAAAATTTAGAATTGTTGCAAAAATTTCTATCTAGTGTATCTTTAGAAATAGACGAAAATTTAAAAGGAAATGATTTTATTATTGAGTTTGATAATGGAAAAATAGAAAATAAATTTAGGGAAAAGATAGAGATTGTAAAAGATGAAATTAAAAGAGAGATTAAAAAACTATCCGAAATATAAAGCCATTGGGAAAGTAAAAAAAGTTATAGGCAATACTATAGAAGCACTCATTCCAAAAGTTAGCATTGGAGACAAGTGCATAATAGATAAATCTATAGAATCAGAGGTAATTGGATTTAAAGACGGTACAGCATTGTTGATGAGTTATGAAAATTTGGACGGCATAAAAGTTAATAGTCCTATAGAGGTTTGCTACACAAAGCCGTCTGTATTTGTAGGCTTGGATTTGCTTGGAGCTATTGTAGACCCTTTTGGAAGACCTTTAAATAAAGAAAAAATTAACTATTCTAATAGCTATTATCTTAAACTTGAAGCTATAAATCCTTTGGAAAGAGAAAGAGTTACAGAAGTCTTAGATTTAGGAGTTAGAGCAGTAAACGCTTTGTTTACCGTTGGAAAAGGGCAAAGAATGGGAATTCTCGCCGGTGCAGGTGTTGGAAAAAGTACCCTCTTAGGAATGATCTCAAGGTTCACAAAAAGTGATGTAAACATAATAGCTTTGATAGGCGAAAGAGGCAGAGAAGTCAGAGAGTTTATTGAAGATAGCCTAAAAGAAGAGGGATTAAAAAAATCTGTGGTTGTTGTAGCTACTTCCGACATGCCGCCTTTAGCAAAAATAAGAGCAGTTATGACTTCTCTTGCTATAGCGAGATACTTTTCAGACATTGGCAAGAATGTGCTCTATCTTTTAGACTCTTTAACAAGAGTAGCTATGGCACAAAGAGAGATAGGACTATCTGCAGGAGAACCGCCAACGACCAAAGGATACACTCCATCAGTGTTTACACTTCTACCAAGAATTATAGAGCAAGCCGGAAATTTTAAAAATAAAGGAAGTATTACAGGAATATACACAGTTTTGGTTGAAGGTGATGAAATTCAAAACGACCCTATAGCAGATGCTGCTATTTCATTTTTAGATGGTCATATTGTATTATCAAGGCAAATTGCAAATAAAAGAATTTATCCCGCTATTGATATTCTAAAAAGTATAAGCAGATTAATGCCCCAGCTTGTTGATGATGAAATAATGTTATATCAATCAAAAATTATAAGCTTAGAGGCAAAGTATAGAGAAATGGAAGATATGATAAATTTAGGACTTTATAAAGAAGGGTCTTCTAAGGAAGTAGATTTAGCAATTAAAATGCATCCGATTATAGAAGATTTTATTAAACAAGATATAAACGAAAAGATTGATTTTAAAAAAAGTATTGATGATTTAAAAAATGTGTTAAACTATTTTACAAATATAGGGGGTGAATTAAGATGATAGACACCTCATTAACAACGTTTCCAGATTTAGCTACGTCCAATAAACCAAAGATTGTTGATGCTAATTATGATAACTCTAAGATGAGTCAAAATGATTTTCTTAAAGTACTCCTTGCAGACTTAAAGTGGCAAGATCCATTGAACGCCAAGGATATCTCGGATTTCATAGACAACAGTGTTAAACTTAGGCAGATGGAATCTTTAGACAGTATACAAAAATTAGTAGATACGCTTTCAACATTTACAAACAGCATAGTAAACGCATCTTCAATGATAGGAAAAAAAGTTAAGTATGAAGGAAATCAGACTTATGTATCACAAGGTCAATCAAGCATCGAGTTTAAATTAAATGCTCCAGCACAAAACGTTAAAGTTTCATTGGTAGATTCTAACGGCAATATAGTTGAACAAAAAGAGTTTACAAATTTAAATGGTAATACTATATATCCTTTATCAATAGAAAATCAAAATTTAACGGATGGTTATTATAAAGTATTGGTATCAGCAAAAGATTCTGCCGGAAATGATGTCCAGGTGACTATTTACTCAACAGGAATTGTAAATAGTATATTAAAAGATAACGGTAGTTTAAGTGCGAAAATTAATAATGTCAATGTGTCCTTAGATAAAATATTAGAAATAAGCATGTAAAGGAGGGACAGCCATGCTACAGTCATTTTATACAGCAATAACCGGATTAAACGGAAATCAGCAATGGTTAAATGTGATATCTGACAATATTGCCAATGTTAATACGATTGGTTTTAAATCAGAAAGAGTTACTTTTGAAGATTTAATCGCCCATAGTTTAACAACTTTTGCTAACAGTACGCCTAAAAACACAGAAATTGGCGGCGGATCTTTTATTACCCTTACTACAAAAGACTTTTCACAAGGGTCTTTTATGAATACAAACTCTCCAACTGACCTTGCATTAGATGGAGAAGGATTTTTTATGGTTAAAGACAACCAAGGAACTATTTATTATACAAGGGCGGGGCAGTTTAGATTGGATGCAAACGGAGATTTAGTGAACGTTGATGGAATGAAATTACAAGGATGGATGCTTGATGATAATGGTAATATCGCAAGAGCTTTAGATAAAATAAACGTTCCTTATGCTATTAATCCAACGATAACAACAAAAATATATCTTGTTGAACCAACAAATTTAGACTCAAGGTCAAATGTTATATCTGCAACTTTTAATCCAACAGATTCAACTACATTCAATTATGTAAATTCAATGACTGTTTATGATTCTCTTGGAAATCCGCATACTTTATCTTTCTATTTTCAAAAAACAGGTGCAAACACTTGGAAAGTTTATGCGTATAAGGATAACGATTTAACAACACAAGTAGGAGATTCAACTTTACAATTTGATACAGATGGAAATTTAACATCAGGTTCTCCATTTACATTATCTTTAACTTTAACAAATGGAGCAGCCTCTCCACAGTCAATTACTGTTGATGTTTCTAAAATAAAACAAGTAGCTTCAGATTTTATATTCTATGCAAAGCAAGATGGTTTTGCTAAAGGAGATTTGCTTGGAGTTGCCGTTGCTGAAGATGGCACTATAAAAGGTATGTATTCAAACGGAAATGTTAAAAATATTGCAAGGCTTGCAGTAGCGACATTTAGAGATAAAGAAGTGCTTGTTAGAAAAGGTAATAATTTATATTTACCAAATACTCAAACATTTACTCCGGCTATCACACTTGGAGGAATTTTGAGTAAAGTAAGAAGCGGATTCTTAGAACTTTCGAACGTTGACATTTCAAGAGAGTTTATCAGCCTTATTACAGCACAAAGAGCGTACCAGGCTAACGCAAGAGTTATTACTACAGATGATCAAATACTTCAAGAAGCAATGAATATCAAGAGATAAAATCATGAAACTTTATATATCACAAGAGAGGTAGGTGATGGCTGAGGAAAAAGAAAATCAAGAGCAACAGGAAGAAAAAGGTGGCGGGAAGAAAAAGTTAATCATAATATTAATCCCTATTTTATTATTAGTATTGGGTGGTGGAGGTTTTTTTGCATATAACACTTTCTTTGCTAAAGAAGAGAAAGAAAAGCCACCGGAGAAAATTGCAAATGAAATAAAAAAAGCTGAAGAGCAAGGAGTAGAGTTAGAAGTTGGAACTTTTGTAGCGAACTTGGCTGATAAAGATGCGGATAGATATATAAAAGTTACTATAATTATGGAAGTTCAGAACGAGAAAGTAAAGGAAGAGGCTACAAAAAGGATGCCCCAGATAAAAGATGCAATTAATACGCTATTATTCACAAAAACAAGCGAAGAACTAAAATCACCGGAAGGAATCGAAAAACTTAAAGAAGAGATAATTAAAAGAACAAATGCTATTTTACCCCTTGGTGGAGTTAAAAATGTCTACTTTACAGAATTTATAATACAAACAAGCTAAGTTGGAGGATATATTATGCGTGAGGATATGGAGGTAGAGGAGATAATATATAAAAAAATTAGCTTAATAAAATATATAAAAATACCTATCGTAATAGAATTAGCAAGATTAAAAAAGGATTTTGAATTTTTGCTTAACTTAAAAGAAGGTGATATTATAGACTTTGAAAAGAACATCGAAGATTTTGTAAATATATATTTCTTAAATGAAAAAGCAGGGTTTGGCGAACTTGTTAATGTAAACGGAAAGTACGGGGTAAGATTAGTAGATTTAATGAAATGATAGATTTTTCAATAATTTTTAAGTTAATTCTATCTTTATTAATAGTAATTGGAACACTATATGGGCTTTTATTTTTTCTTAAAAAATATTCAATACCATTTAGCAAATCCGGTCAAGAAGATATAAAAATCAGAGATGTTAAATTTATTTCCAAGGACATAGGCTTAGTTACAATCGAGTTTAATAATAAAATATTTCTACTTGCATTTCAAAATGGTAAAATAGAAAAAATTAGCGAAAAAGAAATTGCTCAAAATCTTGAGCATAAAGAATAGATTAAAAAATAAAAATCTTGTGATATATCAGGTGAAAAATTGGGAATTTTTATAGAACCAAAACAGAAATCCTTAGGGCATCGTCCTCTATATGACATGACAGACAGGAAAGTTAAAGGCGAAAGATGTGCGTTTCTAAAGCCGGGCAAAATTCTCCTTCCTCGGCATTACAACATCATTCTGAACATAACAAAGAATCTACTCTTTTTTTATTCAAAAAAAACATTAAAATATGTGATCTTTCAACTTAATAATCTCGATATAACAAACAAAATAATACCTCCTTCTGAAGCCAGAAAAAAATCTCATGATATTTTAAATTTCTCACACAATTTATATCTCATAATATCTATAATCATTGTTTTAACGCTTTTAAACTTTTCTTTTTCTTATGCTGATACATTTTCAGAGACCTTAGCCGGATTTAACCGTTTAGATACAACCCTAAAAATTTTATTACTAATTACAATCATAAGCATAGCACCGGCGCTATTGATAAGCATGACTGCTTTTGTAAGAATTGTTATAGTATTATCATTACTAAGACATGCTCTTGGTATTCCAACGGCACCACCAAACCAGGTAATAGTAGGTCTTGCACTTTTTTTAACCATTTTTGTAATGAAGCCAACTTTTGAAAAAATAAATGAAGTTAGCATTTCTCCATATTTAAAGAGGCAGATATCTGATATACAAGCAATAGAAAACGCAAAAGAGCCTTTAAAAGAGTTTATGCTAAAAAACACAAGAAAAGAAGATTTAAAACTATTTTTAGATTTAGCCAATGAAAAACCATTATCTCCAAAGGATATTAGCATTTCAACCTTAATTCCGGCTTTCATGATAAGTGAAATTAAAACTGCCTTTGAAATTGTTTTTATAATATACTTACCATTTCTTGTTATAGATTTTATAGTTGCAAGCATCTTGATGTCCATGGGTATGATGATGATACCGCCGATGTTTATATCATTACCTTTTAAGCTTATGCTGTTTGTCCTTGCAGATGGCTTTGAACTTTTAGTCAAAGCTCTTGTTAGCAGTTATAAGTAGTGAGAGGTGCAATCATGACGATAGATATGGCAGTTAATTTAACATCTGACATGTTTAAAATTACTGTTTTAGTTGCCGGTCCGGTAATTCTAATAACCTTTATTGTTGGACTTTTGATTAGTATATTTCAAGCTGCAACACAGATAAACGAAATGACTATAACATTCGTCCCAAAAATCATCGCTGCGGTGATAGGTTTAATCATTTTTGGCTCATGGATGACAACAAAATTAGTTGATTATACAAAAGAAGTATTGATGATGATCTTAAAGATTGTGCAATGAGTGAAAAATGGTACTAATAACACCCGACCAAGCTATAACAGTTGCATTAATATTTTCAAGAATAATTGCGTTTTTTATGGCTTTTCCGCTTATTTCATCTCCAATAATTCCTCACAACGTTAAAGTTTTATTAGTCGTTTCTTTTGCTTACTTTACAATGCTAAATTTCAATATAAAGTTAGAAATAAAAGAATACGATTTGTTAATATTCCTTACACTAATTCTAAAAGAAGTTTTTATTGGTTTTTCCTTAGGAATAATAGTTAATATATTTATTGGAGCTTTTTCTTACGCTGCAGAAATAATTAGTTATCTCATGGGGCTAACAGTTTTAAATATGTTTAACCCGGCTTTTGGTCAAACTTCTGTGTTATCCGGATATTTTCTTTTTTTATTTTATCTCTTGTTTTTTATATCCGGTGCTTATCAAATTTTTATAGGAGCTTTGTTTAAAAGCTTTGAAGTGATTCCTCTTTCTTCTTTTAATATAAATAACGGAGTGTTTGAATTTATCATCAAAAAAAGTTCAGATATTTTTTTACTGTCTTTTCAGATGGCATTCCCGTTTATTTTAGTCTTACTTGTATTTAATATGGTTTTGGCATTGATAAATAGATTGATCCCTCAAATGAACGTTTTTATGGTTGGACTTCCAGCACAGATTTTTATTGGATTTGTCATACTTATATTTGCAAGTTCATTAATAATAAGCGTAGGTCTTAACTTTATTGATAAAATGACAAATTATTATTTAACTTTGATGAAAATTTTTGGCAGGTAAAACATGGCTAAAGACCCACGTAAAACGGAAAAAGCAACCCCGAAAAGGAAGCAGAAAGCCAGAGAAGAAGGACAAGTTCTCAAAAGTATGGATGTATCTATTTCTGCATCATTATTTGTCATTTTTATTGTCTTCATATTTTATTTACCTTTTGCATACAAATATCTTCTTGGATACTTTAAATATACGTTTTCAAATCCATTATATCTAATTCCAGAAAACGGGAGTATGTTTATTTGGTTTACACTTAAAATATTAGCAATCTTGATACTGCCTGTAATTCTTATTCTTTTTATAGTCGGGATTGCATCAAATGTTATGCAGTTTGGATTTTTATTTACGCTAAAACCTCTTACTCCAAAGCTTGATAAATTAAATGTTATTTCTGGGATAAAAAGACTATTCTCTTTGACTGTTTTATTTGAGCTAATTAAAAATCTTGCCAAACTAACTGCAGCATTGTTTTTATCTTATTTCCTTGTAAAGTATCTATTAAATGACTTTTTAGTTTACATGACAGGCTCTATTAACAACCAAATTTATGTTTTGAGTAAAACGATTATTATCCTTGTAATGTCGTTTGCTTTTTTATCTGTACCAATAGCCATCGCCGATTTTCTTTATAGGAGATATGAATACGAAGAAAACCTTAAAATGACAAAAGATGAAGTTAAAGAAGAAAGAAAATCCTACGAAGGGAACCCGTTAGTCAAGAGAGAGATTAGAAAAAGAATGAGGCAGCTTGCATTAAGAAGGATGATTGCAGAAGTTCCAAAAGCAGACGTTGTGATCACAAACCCAGAACACTATGCTGTTGCATTAAAGTACGAAAGAGGAAAAATGCATGCACCAAAAGTGATAGCAAAAGGACAAGATTTAATAGCACAAAAGATTAAAGAAGTAGCAAAAGAACATGGCGTTAAAATAGTGGAAGATCCGCCATTAGCAAGAACATTATACAGTAGTTGTGAAATTGGAGATTATATTCCAGAAAATCTCTATGAGGCAGTGGCAAAAATATTTGCGGAGATTTATAAAACTAAAAAGTGGTATAATAATGATAGATAAATGTTTTTTGATGTGGAGGAATTATGAATCTTAAATCAATAAGAACCTTCTTTTTATTTATTTTATTTTTAATTAATTTCTCCTTTGCGCAAGTAAGTATTAAACCTGGCGAAATATCATACATAGAAGTTCAGTATAACAATATATTAGTGGCCGGCGAAGCCTACAATATAAACCTAAAATTTACAGATGCTTTCGGAAACCCGTCTAACAATTTTGGTCTTGCATCAAAGATAAAAGTAGTATCAAACGGTCTTGAAATTAGTAAATCTGAGATTTATCCAGGGGACATAAAAAACGGAGAAATTGTTATTACAGTTAAAGGAAAAAAAACTGGTTTTTATAGCTTAGCATTTTTTTTGGATGAAAAACCGCTAATTCTTAAAGTTTTACCACTTGAAGCCTTAACATCATCTATGAATTTTAGAGTAATAAACAATAAAGCAGAAATAGCGGTAATAGAATCTAAGGATAGTTATTTACCTGGTTATCCTTATGAAATAAAAATAAGCTTTTTTGATAGAGAAGGAAATCCGGTATTGGAAAAATCGCATATTAACCAAACATTCCTTATTAACGCTAATGGAGGCACTAAGGAAGTAAATATAAATGATTTTAATGGAAATGTGTACAAATTTGATATATTACCTTTTGTAGTTGAAGATTTTAATATTGTTGTTCAGGATAAATCTAATAAAAACATTTTAGCGTCAAAAACTATAAAGCCTGAGATACAAACTATAGGAAAAATTAAGGTAATTACTCCATCAGAAACTGAAGCTGGAAAACCATTTACTCTAGAAATAAAAGTTTATGATGCTCAAGATAGATTAATAAAAGTATACGATAAAATCGGTGCGGATATAAAACTAAAGGTTAATGGTTCTGGAAGAATAATTCCTGATATAATTCCAAAAGAAGCGTTTGTTGAAGGCGTAGCCCAAATTCAAGCTATTTATACTAAAAGTGAAACAATCAATATAGAGCCTGTAATTCTTGGATTGAATACAAGTATTGATGTAGAAAAAAAAGCTCAAAAGGAAGAGAAAAAAATAGTAGAGCAACCTAAAAAGGAACAAGAATTACGATCTGAAAAGAAGTCTGAGCAAATACCAGAGGAAAAAGAAAAGAAAGCCACGACTGTAAAATTAAAATTTTTATTAGAGCTTGGAATAATTAACAAAATAAGCTTAATTTCTGCAAAAGAAGGTAATTATACATACAAAGTTTACTTTTCAAAGAGAAATTTAGATTATGAAGTAAGGAATTATGAAAGAGATATTCTGATAGAAAAAGAAAATGTAGGAAAGCTAAACTTCGTTGAAGATAAAGACCACAACATAATTTTAAATATATCCTTGAAAGATGGTTACACAGCAGAAGCTTCTTTGCTGAAGGATTCAAAAAATACTGTTGAAGTTAAGGTTATGGAAAAATGATAGAAAAGATAATCTTAATTCCTATTGTTCTTAATCTTATCAATCAACCAAAAGAGACAATCAAAAATGAAAATGTTATAGAAATTCCTATATATAAGCAGGAAATTTCCATTCCAATTTCTAAAAAGAAAAAGAATTCTTACGTGTCAAGAAAAAGAAAAAATTTAAATTATAAAGTAAATGTGTATAAAGATTCTAATTATCTTCATATAAAAATTTCTATACCAAAAAAAATATCTAAAATCTAATCAAACAATAAAACTGCCACCGAAAAAAGTTGATGTAGAAATAGAAGAATAAAATATAAAGGAGTTAAGATGCATCAAGGAATAGTGATTTTAGACTTTGGCTCTCAATACACCCAGTTAATAGCAAGAAGGGTAAGAGAATTAAACGTTTACAGCGAGATTTTGCCGTTTAACGCATCAGTAGAAGAGATTCTAAAACATAATCCAAAAGGAATAATATTTTCTGGTGGTCCTGCTTCTGTTTATGAGCCTGATGCACCTAAGCCGGATGAAAAAGTTTATGATTTAGGTTTACCTATTCTTGGAATTTGTTATGGACTTCAGCTTATAACACATCATTTCGGTGGAGAGGTAATAAAGGCTGATAAGCATGAGTATGGTAAAGCTGAGTTAGAAGTTTTAGACCATGAAGACCTTTTTTGCAATATTCCACACTATACACAAGTTTGGATGAGTCATGCAGATAAAGTAGTAAAACTACCCGAAGGTTTTGAAGTAATCGGCAGAACGTTTAACGCACCTTATGCGGCCGTAAGAGACAAAGAAAAGAAAATTTGGGGCGTTCAGTTTCATCCGGAAGTAAGCCATACACTTCTTGGTAAAGAAATGCTGAAAAACTTTGCAGTCAGAATTTGTAAATGTAAACAAGATTGGACTATGGGCAATTTCTTAATGGAAAAGCAGGCTGAAATAAGAAAAATGGTAGGTGGCAAAAAAGCAATCTGTGCTTTGTCTGGTGGCGTTGATTCGTCCGTTGCTGCGGTTTTGGTTCATAATGCGATTGGAGATAATTTAACTTGCATCTTTGTTGACAATGGACTTTTGAGAAAAGGTGAAAGAGAACAGGTAGAAAAAACATTTAGAGACAATTTCCATATTCCATTAATAGTAGTAGATGCAAAAGATAGATTTTTAAAGGCATTAAAAGGAATTACAGACCCGGAGCAAAAAAGAAAGATAATCGGCAATCTTTTTATAGAAGTCTTTGAAGAAGAAGCGAAAAAATTAAAAGATGTAGAATACTTAGTTCAGGGCACATTGTACCCAGACGTTATAGAAAGCGTATCAGTCAAAGGACCGTCGGCAGTTATTAAAACTCACCATAACGTTGGCGGGCTACCGGAGAGAATGAACCTAAAGCTTATAGAACCGCTAAGAGAGTTATTCAAAGATGAAGTAAGAGAGCTTGGTAAAGAGCTTGGATTGCCAGAAGAGATTATTTACAGGCAACCATTCCCAGGACCAGGCTTGGCTATAAGGGTAATTGGTGAAGTAAATGAAAATGATTTAAATATTTTAAGAGAAGCAGATGCAATAGTTTTAGAAGAAATTAAAAAAGCAGGACTTTATAAAGATTTATGGCAATCTTTTGCAGTTTTACTGCCAATTCATACAGTCGGAGTAATGGGAGATTATAGAACTTACGAGAAAGTTATAGCAATCAGAGCAGTAGAAAGTACGGACGGAATGACAGCTGACTGGGCAAGGCTTCCGTATGATCTACTTGACACGATGATGAGACGAATAATTAACGAAGTAAAAGGTGTTAATAGAGTAGTTTATGACATCTCTTCAAAGCCACCTGCAACCATAGAATGGGAATAATTTGAAAATAGGAATAGCATTATCCGGCGGTGCAGTAAGAGGACTTGCACATATTGGAGTTTTAAAAGCCTTAGAAGAGCTGGGCATTAAGCCAGATATAGTCTCTGGGGTTAGTGCTGGCTCTATCATTGGTTCTTTTTACTGTGCCGGATATTCTCCCAAAGAGATGGAAGAGATTGCTTTAAAAACCAATTTAAACAGCTTCATACTTCCTTCTATTTCTAAAAAAGCTCTCTTTAGCTTAGACAAATTAGAAAGCTTTTTGGAAAAGTACATTGGGAAGATAAATATTGAAGATTTAAAAATTCCTCTAATAATCGCAGCAACAAATTTAAATAAAGCAAGCGTAGAATATTTTCAAAATGGAAGTTTAATAAAAACAGTCAAGGCTTCTTGCAGTATTCCGGTCATGTTTAAACCTGTTAAGATTGATAAATATCTCTATGTTGACGGGGGTGTTATGAATAACCTTCCGGTAGAATCTTTAAGAGAAAAGGTAGATTTTGCAATAGGCGTGGAAGTAAACCCATTCTTAGAAGAAGAGAAAGATTTTAATAATATAATTTCAATAGGTATAAGAAGTTTTTATCTTGCCATAAGGTCTAACACTGAAACAAGCAAAAAGCTTTGTGATTTAGTTATCCAGCCAACAGAACTTGTTAATATTCCATTGTTTGCTACTTGGAAAGCAAAAGAGGCTATAGAAATAGGTTATACTTTTACAAAAGAGTTAATTAAAGAGCAAATAAAAAATGATAAGCATCAAAGGAGAGATAACCTTCTTGGTTAGAGATTGCTCCAATAATCAATATCGCTATTCTGAGTGAAGTAAAGAATCTCTCTCTTTTTGTTTAATTTGTGTTAGAATATTACTATACTTGAACCACCTTTGATATTTTAGGAGGGAAACGATAATGTTAATTAATCGTATTAAAATATTATTATTGTTAATATTTGTCTTTTATTCAACGTATGCATTAGCACAAATAAAAGTTGAATCGGGTAATATATCTTATTTTCAAGTAAACTATAAGAAAACTCTTAGAGCCGGAGAAGAAACCACCATTACTATTACTGCTAAAGACCCGTTTGATAATGATGTTACAGATTTTTCAGGAAAAGTTAAAGTAAAAATTAACAATAAAGATGAAGTTGTTAATTTTTCGGGTGGTACTGGAAGCTTAAAATTCTATTCTGAAACAGCAGGAAAATATGATTTTAAAATTTACTTAGAAAATGAGTTATTTAAGATAAAAGACTCTTATACATCTGGCTTTCTAAATGAATTTAGTATTTATGTTTTAAACAATAAAATTTCTAAAGTCGAAATTATAACTTCTCCTGAATTTATACCTGAGTATGAAAAAGAATTTTCTGTCGTTGCATATGATAAATTCGGAAATTTAGTTAATGATACTTCTTATGGCGAACAATCTTTAATAATTCAAACTAATGGAAGCTTTAAAACCATTATAAGAAATAAAGAGCTCGAAAACGGAAGAAAAACAATAAAATTCATTCCTTCTGAATTGCATGATATAAAAATAGAAGTCTTTGATGAAAATAAGTCTTTACTTGGGTCAAAAACTTTAGTTTTTGTTAGACAGGTTCCAAAAGATGTGAAAATTGCAATGCCAGAAAAAACAAGAGCCGGTGAAGAGTTTGAAGTAAAACTGAGTGTTTACGACCAAAACGGTTTGTTGATAAAAGTCTATGACAAAATAGGAAAACCTATAAAATTGACTTATAATGGTTCAGGAAAGTTGATACCAGATATTATATATCCTCAGCAATTTTCTAAAGGTATAGCTATAGTAAAATTGATCTATACGAAAAATGAACAAATTAAAATTACACCTGTAATTGAAGGATACGAAAAAATATCTTATAGTGAAGAACCCGAAGAACAAGTAAAGGAAACTCCAAAAGAAGAAAAAAAACCAGAGATAACAAAAAAATCAGAAACAAAAGAGAAAGCTATTCCAGACAAAACAGTTAGAACTAAAGAACCAATCAAAATCTTAAATCTCTTTATACCTAAAAACATTGGAAAGCTTGAGAGCATTGAAATACTGAAAGAAGAAAGTGGAATTAAAATCTTGAAGTTAGTTATCTCCAATAGAAATAGAGATATAGAAGTTATAAAAATAAATAGGAATATAGAAGCACATGGAAGAAAAATTGGAAGTTTATCTTTATATGAAAATCAAGAAGGAGAAATTGAGATAGAAGTAAAAACCATACCAAATTATAATGTAAACTCTGTATTAGATAAAAGTCAAAATTTAATTAAGTTGGAGATATATAAAGATTAAAAGCTAGATAATGCCAAGAAGTAAGGGTGTTACAAAATTTTTGCAAGGTTGCCTTTTCCTGTCATCCTGAGGCTGTAAGACCAAAGGATCTCATTTTTAGATTTTATAAAAAACCGTTAATTTCTCACCCCAAGGTATAATCTTTAAATATATTTCGATATTGTCCAAAAACTTTTACAATTTAATTGTAATATCATATAAAATTATACCTAAAAACTTAAAAATTGGCGAGGTTTTTATGAAAAGAGACTGGAAAGAATATAATAAACAACTTGTAAAACGC
>NZ_JAPYVU010000005.1 GCF_028276765.1 Sulfurihydrogenibium sp. | reverse complement strand
ATTTAAGCGTCAATGCAAATAAGATTAAACTGTCAGAGTAGGTTTTAGGTCTTCCTGCTTTTTGGATTTTTGATGGTAAAGTGTTTTCACTTAAAAATATATCCTCATCAATTATTATCTCTCCGCGCTTTACAAGTTGTTTATTATATTCTTTCCAGTCTCTTTTCATAAAAACCTCACCAATTTTTAAGTTTTTAGGTATAATTTTATATGATATTACAATTAAATTGTAAAAGTTTTTGGACAATATCATTACTTTATTCCTCATAGGTAGGCTACAAACATATTTCTAATGCGTTCAGTTTAGGAATGCTTGACGGGCTTCAATTCCTCATAGGTAGGCTACAAACGGGAAGGTAAAAAATGGTTGCCACTGGGTAGCCAAGAAGTGTTTCAATTCCTCATAGGTAGGCTACAAACTATAATTGTTAGATTGATTTTTGAATTGATGAAAATACTTCAATTCCTCATAGGTAGGCTACAAACAAAGGAGGTGATGAAACATGGATTTCTCTCAAGTGCCCTTCAATTCCTCATAGGTAGGCTACAAACGGAAAAGAATTCGAGGAATTTTGTAATATTGCGTTCGCCTTCAATTCCTCATAGGTAGGCTACAAACGCCAATCACGGCTGGCATCCTTTACATCTGAACCGAGCTTCAATTCCTCATAGGTAGGCTACAAACTCACCACCCTATTTCTTCCAAGTTCTTTTGCTTTATAGTTCAATTCCTCATAGGTAGGCTACAAACATTTCGGTAGAGTTTTCTTAGTTGACTTTGTCCAGTGTTCAATTCCTCATAGGTAGGCTACAAACCGCCAACAGAAGACAATTCTGTTGTAGACGAAGCTAAGTTCAATTCCTCATAGGTAGGCTACAAACGAGGGACCATATCCTTGATGTCTTTGGGTTGGACATGTTCAATTCCTCATAGGTAGGCTACAAACTTTTTATTAATAATTTAAGGAGGTTATGTCATTATGGTTCAATTCCTCATAGGTAGGCTACAAACCTGAAAAAAACGGAGTAGATATAAAACGCTTAAAAAAGGTTCAATTCCTCATAGGTAGGCTACAAACGAGAAAAGGTGCGTTTCATGCGTTTATAGAAGGGTCAGGTTCAATTCCTCATAGGTAGGCTACAAACCCGTTAAATTTTAACTCAAAAATAAAATCGCAAAAACCTTATTCAATTGCCAATGTATAAAACATTATACCAAATTTTTAAAAAATCCGCAAGTTGAAGTTTTTTGCAGCAAACCTCGATATACAGAAAATATATTATTATATTTTATCCTTTAACATCCCATCACAAGCCAACCGCTGAAAACCCAAAACTCAGAAGCTCGCTGCAAATACCACTCCTTAACTTCCCGATCTTAAAAAATTTCAAAATAAAAAACTGTAAATTTTCAAAAAATTAGATATTAAAAAATTCAAAATTAAAAAGTTTAATTCAACAAATACTTACAACTACTTTTCAAAAAATCTCTTTCAAACCATCATTAAGCAATCTTAAATCAAACATCAAAAAATAAAATCACATTACCAATATCTTAGCTTCACTGACTAATAAATCACCTTACTAAGTCATCAATCAATCAAATAAAAATCATTAAATTATTGATAAACCAATCTCCAATTTCTCCCATCTCACGTCTCACGTTTTACGTGAAACAAGCTTGTGTGGGCTAACCTATTCAATTGCCAAGGTACAGTTAGTTATAAAATTATTAAAAAGTTAAAAAACTCCCTGATTGTAGCTAAATTTTAAATAGCAAAAATTTTCACCAAGGAAGTAAAAATAAAAAACTTTAATACTTTATTTTACACTATTTCAAAAAATCTTTGAACATCTAACTTTTTTACTAAGATAAATTTTTCAAACAGAATCTCTTAGCTAGCAATTTGCTTTCAGACAAACAGCAATTTGATTTATAATAATAGCTTAAATCCCGTTATTTAAGGGTTGTACTATGCTTAAAGTGTTTGTTGCTTACGTGCTATTTGCGTCTGTTTTGACTATGTTTGTTATATATAAATATTTTAGATTTTTCTTTTGGAAAAAGACGGAAGGAGAAATTTTAGATAAGAGAGTTGAAAGAGTCAAAGAGATAATCAAATATGAGACTTATAGACCGGTTATAGAATATAAATACAAAGTAGATGGAAAAGAGTATATATCTAATAAGATATTTATAACTCCTTTTGAATCTGACTATAACACTGCAGAGAAAATAATAAACGATTTTAATGACAAAAAGGTTGTGGTTTATTACAATCCTTCTAATCCTTCAGAAAGCATTCTGAAAAGAAATTTACATGCTGGTATGGTAGTTATGTTAATTGCATTGATCGGAATTATGTTGCCGTTTCTCTACCAAGCATTTGTGGAAGTTATAGGTATTGGAGCATCAAAAGAAGATATAGCCCTTTTTGTTAGAAATTTATTACATTCTTTGTTTGATAATTAAATTAGCTAACACTTTATAGCTCATATTTCATACATCTACAGTGTTATTCTGCAGCTGTGGGAAAAATCTCTTACTTTTATTGAACTTCTCACCCGAATATCTATATACTTTTATAAATTTACAAAAAGTTTCTATATTCCATGAGACTATTCCAAAAATCTGCACTGTCATTCTGAGCGAAGCGAAGAATCTCATGTTTCTCTTTTTAGGTCAAAAAATCAAAAAAAGATCCTTTGGCTTTACAGCCTCAGAATGACAAAGAAAGGTAAATTTACAAAAATTTTGGAACACCCTCTATATTCCATAAAAAACAGACTTAAACAAATGATATAATAATATTTTTAAAATCATGCCGGAGGTATCTCAAAATTGGAATTTAAAGACACATTAAACCTGCCTCAAACTGAATTTCCTATGAAAGGTAATCTACCAAATAAAGAGCCTGAAATATTATCTTTTTGGGAAAAAATAAATCTTTATCAGAAACTTAGAGAAGATAGAAAAGGAAAAGATAAATATATTCTTCATGACGGACCACCATATGCAAACGGACATATACACATTGGACATGCTTTAAACAAAATCTTAAAAGATATTTTAGTTAAATATCAATCCATGAAAGGAAAAGATGCACCTTTTGTTCCAGGCTGGGATTGTCATGGACTTCCGATTGAACAACAGGTAGAAAAAGAATTAAAAGAGAAGAAAATTAAAAAAGAAGACCTTTCTAAATCTGAGTTTAGAAAGCTATGCAGAGAATACGCTTTAAAGTTTGTAAACATCCAAAAAGAAGAGTTTAAAAGACTTGGCATTATTGGAAATTGGGAAAAACCTTATCTTACAATGAGACCATTCTATCAAGCACAGGAAGTTTTAGAGCTTGGAAGAGTGTTTAACAAAGGCGTTGCATACAGAGGTAAAAAGCCTGTTTATTGGTGTATCTATGACAAAACAGCAGAAGCAGAAGCGGAAATTGAATATTACGACAAAAAAGACCCGTCTATCTATGTAAAGTTTAAAATGAAAGATTCTGATGATACCTATCTTGTAATTTGGACTACTACTCCTTGGACGTTGCCTGCAAACCTTGGTGTAATGGTTCATCCAGAGTTTGATTATGTTTATTTCAAAACAGATAAAGGAATTTTGATAGTTGCCAAAGAATTACTTGAAAACTTTAAAGAAAAGACCGGATTAAATGGAGAAGTAATAAAGCAGGTTAAAGGAAAAGATTTAGAGTTTAAAGAGTATTATCATCCGTTTATAGATAGAGTTTCAAAGGTTTATCTCTCTGAGTTTGTTGAGCTTGGTACCGGTACAGGATTGGTACATATGGCACCAGGACACGGTCAAGAAGACTATATCATCGGTCAAAGATATGGTGTAGATGCTTTTGCACCTGTTGATGATGAAGGAAGGTTTACTCAAGAAGCACCTGATTGGCTTAGAGGAATAAGGGTTTTTGATGCAAATGATTTAATCATAGAAAAACTACAAGAAGTGGACGCGTTGATACATAAAGAAGTGATAAGCCACTCTTATCCCCACTGTTGGAGATGCAAAAATCCGGTAATTTTTAGAGCAACTCCCCAGTGGTTTATATCTATGGAAGCAAAAGTTAATGAAAATCAAACTTTGAGAGAAGCAGCATTAAAAGAGATTGAAAGGGTAAAATGGATACCCCATTACGGACAAAACAGAATAAAAAGCATGGTAGAAAACAGGCCGGATTGGTGTATTTCAAGACAGAGAAGCTGGGGCGTTCCAATAACTGTATTTTACTGTGAAAACTGCGGTGAAATCGTTAAAGATATGGAAGTTTTTGAGCATGTAGCTAATCTAATTAAAAATGATGAGTTTGGGGCTGATATATGGTTTGAAAAATCAGCAAAAGAATTGCTTCCGGAGGGTTATAAATGTAAAAAATGCGGCGGGCAAGAGTTTAAAAAAGAAGAGGATATACTCGATGTTTGGTTTGATTCTGGCGTGTCTCATGCAGCAGTTTTAAAGTATGGAGAATGGGAAGAGTTAAGATGGCCTGCCGATATGTATTTAGAGGGTTCAGACCAGCATAGAGGTTGGTTCCAGTCTTCACTTCTTGAATCGGTAGCATCTTATAACAGAGCACCTTATGACACAGTTTTGACACATGGATTTACACTTGACGAAAAAGGCAGAAAAATGTCTAAATCTGCCGGAAACGTAGTAGCACCGGAAAAGGTTATAAATGAATACGGAGCTGACATACTAAGACTTTGGGTTGTTACAGAGGATTATACAGAAGACATAAAGATAGGTTTTAATCTTATAAAAAGAATTGCAGAAGATTACAGAAAAATAAGAAATACATTTAGATACTTCCTTGGCAATCTTTACGACTTTAATCCAAACCAGGACTATGTTCCTTACGAAAATCTATTGGAAATAGACAGGTGGATGCTTTCTAAACTTCAAAATATCATACAAATAGCCGACAAATCTTATGAAGAAGGCAAGTTTCATAAAATCTATCACACGATTAAAAACTTTGTAATAGTAGACCTTTCAGCAATATATCTCGATATTTTGAAAGATAGACTCTATGTTTACGCACCAAAAAGCTTAGAAAGAAGGTCGGCACAAACTGTATTGTGGGAATTACTTTTATCATTAAACAAAATCCTTGCACCTATCATCTCATTCACAGCAGAAGAAGTTTGGCAGTATGTAAGAAAGATTGATTCAAGTCTAAAAGAAAGCATTCATCTTGAAATTATGCCTGTTGTAAATGAAAAATTTATAGATAAAAATTTAGAAGAAACCTACGAAAAGCTTTTAGAGATAAGAGACGATGTACTAAAAGCGATAGAAGAGGCAAGAAAACAAGACTTAGTAAGACATCCATATGAAGCAAGAGTAATTTTAAAACTACCGAAAGAGTATAAAGAAATAGTAGAAAAAAGATTAGATTGGATTAAGTTTTTCTTTACAGTTAGCCAAGTAGAGCTTTCAGATAATCCTACAAGCGATGTAGTAATTAATGGTGAATCTGTGAAAGACTCTGTTGTAGCTGTTAGCAAAGCAAAAGGTGAAAAATGTCCAAGATGCTGGATCTATGATGAATCTGTTGGCAGAAATGGACAACCTGTTTGTGATAGATGTAAAACTCAGCTTGAAATTATGAATATCAAATTGGAGGAATTAGCATGAAAAAACCCGATATTGTTAAATATATAAAAGAAAAACATCCTGAAATGGATTTAAAAAGTATAAAAGATGTTGTTGACGAAATCTTTGAAGTGATGGCAGAAGCTTTAGCAAAAGGTGAAAAGATAGAAATTAGAAAGCTGGGTTCTTTTAGAGTTTTAAAAAGAAAGAAACCACTTAAAGGAAGAAAGAGAGTTAGCTATTCAAAAACTGTTCATTTCAAACCGGGTAAAGTATTAAAAAGAGCATTAAAAAGTGTATCCTTAGAAGGTGAAAAAAATGCAAAATCCAAAAAATGATTTATTTTTAAGAGCCTGCAGAAGACAAAAAGTAGAAAGAACACCAATCTGGTTAATGCGTCAAGCCGGCAGATACATGAAAGAATACAGACAGTTAAGGGAAATAGCAGGAAGCTTTAAGAATTATTATAAAAATGTGGATTTGGCTGTAAAAGCCTCTATTTTACCGTACACCTTACTCGGTGTTGATGCAATAATCATTTTTTCTGATATACTAACACCACTTGAATCAATCGGAATGAAATTTGATTTTAAGGAAGGAGAAGGACCGGTTTTTGAAAATCCTATCAAAGGCAAAGAAGACATCCAAAACCTAAAAGAGTTTAACCCTGAGGATGTTTATTTTGTTGGAGAAATCATAAAAGGTGTCAATCAGGCTATCAGTAGGGAAATTCCGGTGATTGGGTTTGCCGGAGCACCTTTTACGATAGCAGCATACATGATAGAAGGCAGAGGTTCAAAGGACTTTAAAAAAACAAAATCTTTTATGTATAACAACAAAGAAGATTTTAAAATACTTCTTGATAAAATCGCAGATATGACTATAAAGTATTTAAGCTTTCAGATAGAGTCAGGGGCTGATGCTGTTCAAATCTTTGACAGCTGGGCTGGTCATCTTTCACCCAAAGATTATAAAGAGTTTGCTTTACCGTCAGTTAAGAAAGTAATAGAAAATCTTAAGCATTACAACAAACCAATCATACACTTTACAAAAGGCGTTTGTGGATTTATGGACTTTATTCTTGAGTCTAACGCTGATGTATACAGTATAGATTGGATGATAGACATAAAAAAAGCAAAAGATTTAATCTATCCAAAGGCATCTGTTCAAGGAAATTTAGACCCTATGGTGTTGTATGCTGACAAAGATGTTATAAAAAAAGAAGCAGAGTATATAATCAAATCATGGGGAGAGGATACAGGACATATATTTAACCTTGGTCATGGTTTGATGCCGGATATGGACGCAAGTAAAGTTAAATTTTTAGTTGATACTGTAAAAGAAATTTCGGTTAGAAGGCAGTAGATGAGACCTTTTTTAAAGTGGGCAGGCAATAAATATAAGATTGTAGAAGATATAAAAAAGCTTTTACCGGTCGGCAACAGACTTATAGAGCCATTTGTAGGCTCTGGCGCTGTTTTTCTTAACACTGATTATAAATCTTATCTACTTGCAGACATTAATGAAGACCTGATAAACCTTTATCGTACATTGGGAGATTATGGCAAAGATTTTATAAGCTTTACAAAAACGTTTTTTACGCCAGAAAACAACACAAAAGAAAGATACATGGAGCTAAGGGATGTATTTAACACTACAAACGACAAAGTTTTAAAGTCTGCATTATTTGTATATCTAAATAGGCATTGTTATAATGGACTGATTAGATACAATCAAAGAGGAGAGTTTAACACACCTTTTGGAAGATACCAGAAGCCTTATTTTCCTGAAGAAGAAATGCAGTTTTTTTATAACAAGCTTAAAACTGCTGATGTAGAGTTAAGAACTTCAAACTATGAAGAAACTTTAAAAGATGTTTTTTATGGAGATGTGATATACTGCGACCCGCCTTACATACCTATTTCAAAGACTTCAAACTTTACCCAGTATTATCAAGAAAAATTTACAATCTTAGACCAGCTGAAGCTCATTCAAATTTTAAAAGATTTGGCAAAAAAGGGGATTCCGTCGGTATTAAGCAATCATTATAACAATCTTATAATAGACCACTTTGAAGATTTTGAGATTTTAGATGTAAGAAGGACAATATCTTGTAAGTCAAGAGAAAAGGTAAAAGAGATTTTAGCGGTAATAAAATGAGTGGTTAAAAATGTTTTGAAGGTGAGAATATGTCAGAAAAAGTGGTTGCAACAAATAAAAAAGCCTTTCATGACTATACGATACTTGAAAAGTATGAAGCAGGTATAGTGTTAACAGGATCAGAAGTGAAATCTTTAAGAGAAGGAGCGTGTAATTTAAAAGACAGCTTTGTTATGATTGAAGACGGAGAAGCATGGCTGTATAACTGCTATATTGCTCCATACAAACCGGCGGCAAAATTTGGCCATGACCCAACAAGAAAAAGAAAATTACTTCTTCATAAAAAAGAGATTTTAAAGCTTATGGGAAAAGTCAAGGAAAAAGGGTTAACAATCGTTCCACTTAGAGTTTACTTTAAAAATGGAAAAGCGAAAGTTGAAATAGCCCTTGCAAAAGGGAAAGTTAAGCATGAAAAAAGAGAAGCGATGAAAGAAAAAGACTTGAAGAGAGAAATAGAAAAGTCTTTCAAAGGAAAAATAAAACTATAAAAAGAGGTGATAGATTGAAGAAGTATATATTCATAACAGGCGGAGTTTTATCTTCCCTTGGTAAAGGAGTGACTTCTGCTGCCATAGGTTCAATCTTAGAATCTATGGGATACAAAATTACATTGATGAAATTAGACCCATATCTAAACATAGACCCGGGTACAATGAATCCATATCAACATGGGGAGGTTTTTGTCACAGAAGATGGAGCAGAAACAGACCTTGATTTAGGACACTATGAAAGATTTACAAATGCAGTTATGACAAAAAATAACAATACAACATCAGGAAGGCTTTACTTTAATCTATTGGAAAAAGAAAGAAGAGGAGCTTTTCTTGGCGCAACAGTTCAAGTAATTCCACACTTTACAAACGAAATAAAAAAATCAATTGAAAAAGTAGCAGAAAATCATGATATTACATTGGTTGAGATTGGTGGTACAGTTGGAGATATTGAAAGTCAACCATTTTTAGAAGCCATAAGACAAATGGGAATAGAAAACAAAAAAGAGGATGTTATTTATATTCATTTGACATACGTTCCTTATATCAAAGCAGCAGGAGAATTAAAAACAAAGCCAAGTCAACACTCAGTAAAAGAGCTTAGAGCGATAGGTATCCAGCCGGATATACTAATTGGCAGAGCTGAAACACCACTTCCAAAAGAAATAAAGAGAAAGTTATCACTATTTACAAACGTTGATGAAGATTCAGTATTTTCTGCACCAGACCTGAATATAATTTATGAAATACCGCTTTACTTTAAAAAAGAAGGGCTTGATAGAGCAATAGCAAAGCATTTAAACCTTGAATACAAAGAACCAGACTTATCAAAGTGGAAAAAGATTGTTAACGTTTTATCAAAGCTTGAAGAAACTGTTGATATAGGAATAGTTGGAAAATATGTAGAACTAAAAGATGCATACAAAAGCATTCATGAAGCGTTAATACATGCTCAAATACCCAACAAAGTAAAAGTAAATATCCATTGGATAAACTCTGAAAAGATAAATCAAGAAAATTGCCAAGAAGTTTTAAAAGGTTTAGATGGAATTCTTGTACCAGGTGGATTTGGAGATAGAGGCATAGAAGGTAAAATATTAACAGCCAAATATGCAAGAGAAAACAACATCCCATACTTTGGAATATGTCTTGGTATGCAGATTGCCGTTATTGAATTTGCGAGAAGTGTAGCAGGGCTTGAAGGTGCCAATTCAACAGAGTTTAACCCATTTACACCACACCCAGTAATAGACATTATGCCAGACCAAAAGCATGTAGATAAAAAAGGCGGAACTATGAGACTTGGAGCTTATAAATGTCATATAAAAAAAGGAACAAAAGCTTATGAAATCTACAAGCAGGAAGAAATCTACGAGAGACACAGACATAGATATGAATTTAATCCAAAGTATGTACCAATCTTGGAAGAAAAAGGTCTTGTTGTTTCAGGTATTTACAAGGCTAAAAACCTACCGGAGATAATAGAGCTTCCATCCCATAAATGGTTTATTGCTTGTCAGTTCCATCCGGAGTTTAAAAGCAAACCATTTGCACCCCATCCGCTTTTTGTTTCATTTGTTGAAGCAGCTTATAAAAACAAGCAAGGGCTATAATGACAAAACAAAAGTATGACATAACAATAAGAGATATTTTTAAAAGCATATCAGATAAGCTAATAAAGATTTTAGGATTTCGCAGCTATGTAGAAATACTAAACCCTATCTTTCCAAAAACAGCAGAAAGAATAGCAGATTTACTTCTAAAACTTGAAGATGACAGCTTGCTACACATTGAATTTCAAAGTACAAACGATAAAACCATGCCTATTAGAATGCTTGGCTACTATCACGCAATAAAAGAAACATACCCGGACAAAAGCATACGCCAAATAGTGATATACATCGGCAAAGACAAACCAAAGATGATTACTCAAATCATTGATTATAATATACAGTACAACTATAGACTGATAGACATCAGAGATATACCTTGTGAAATTTTTCTAAACAGCGACAAAATAGAAGACTTAGCCATAGCCACACTATGTAATGTAAAAGATAGAGAAAGGCTATTTAAAAAAATAGCAGAAAAACTAAACAGCTTAGGAGAAAAGGAAAGAGCCGATTGGATAACAAAGATATTGACCATTTTAGGACTAAGAGATAACTTAATAAAAGATTTTGAAAAAGTCCTAAAGGAGGAAGTAAAAATGCCAATCACAGTATCCTTAGATGCAGAAATAGTAGAAAACTTTCCATACGTAGGTGATTTAGTAAAATTAGCAAAAAAACAAGCAATGCAAGAAGGCTTACAACAAGGTCTACAGCAAGGTCTACAACAAGGCTTACAACAAGGTTTACAACAAGGTCTACAACAAGGCTTACAACAAGGCTTACAACAAGGCCTATTAGAAGCAAAACGTGATGATATAAAAAGAATAATCCAAGCTAAATTTGGACAAGTTCCGGAAGATGTAGAAAAATTAATATCCTCTTCTGATGATGTAAATTTTTTAAACGAATTTTTAATGAAAGCTGTTTTGGCTAAAAGTATTAACGAGTTAATGGAGGTCTAAAATAAGAATGAACTTTAAAGAAGCAGATAAATATTTATTTCCAAATTATGCAAGACTTCCTTACTCTTTTGTAAAAGGTGAAGGATGTTATTTGTATGATGAAGATGGTAAAAAATATCTTGATATGCTGTCAGGTATTGCGGTGAATCAGCTTGGATATAACCATCCAAAATTGACTGAAAGCATCTGTAGACAAGCAAAAGAAATAATTCATATATCAAACCTTTTTTACGTTAAGCCACAGTATGAAGTGGCAAAAATTTTAGTTGAAAATTCCTGCGGTGATAAAGTTTTTTTCTGTAATTCAGGAGCCGAAGCAAACGAAGCACTTATAAAACTCATCAGAAAATACTTTTACGATAAAAAAGAAAACAGATATGAGATAATCACTTTTGAAGGAAGCTTTCACGGAAGAACTTTGGCAACGATTACAGCAACAGCTCAGCCAAAATACCAAGAAGGATTCCAGCCGCTTCCAGAAGGGTTTAAACATGCAAAGTTTAACGATATAGACTCTGTAAAACAATTAATAAACGATAAAACAGCAGCAATATTAATAGAACTTATTCAAGGAGAGGGTGGAGTAAATCCGGCAGACAAAGAGTTTATAAAAGAGCTTTACTCTATATGCAGAGAAAATGGAATATTGTTTACAGTAGATGAGGTTCAAACAGGAATAGGAAGGACAGGAAAACTTTTTGCATACCAACATTACGATATAGAGCCGGATATAATATCCTTAGCAAAAGGTCTTGGTGGAGGCGTTCCTATAGGTGCCATCATTGCAAAAGATGAAATAGCAAAATCATTTGTTCCGGGTACCCATGCATCAACCTTTGGCGGAAACTATTTAGCAACAGCCGCTGCTAAGGTTGTGTTAGAAGAGATATTATCTGATGGATTTTTGGATAAAGTTATTGAAAATGGAGAGTATTTAAAAGAGAGATTAAAAACTTTTGGTTATCTGGTAAAAGGGTTAGGTCTTATGATAGGTGTAGATTTACCAGAAGAAATTTCGGCAAAAGAGATAATGAAAAAAGCATTAGAAAATGGATTGATAATTGGAACAGCAGGAAAAAATACGCTAAGATTTGTTCCACCGTTGATAATTCAAAAAGATGATATAGATTTAGCAGTAAATATTTTAGAAAAAATTTTGGGGGAGAAGTAAGTGGAAATAACACAAGCCGCCATCGTAGATTTTCTTAAAAATCAAAAAAAACCTGTATATCTCAAACAAATTTTAAAAGCCTTTAATTTAGACAAAAAAGAAGATAAAAAATTAGTAAGAAGATTGCTTAGAAAACTTCAAAAAAATAAAATTGTCCTTTATAAAAATGGTGGCTATATCTTAAAAAGAGAAATTCAAGAAAAAGAAAATCTTATAAAAGGAAAAGTAGAAGCACACGAAAGTGGTTTTGGATTTTTAATCAGAGAAGATGGAGAGCCAGACCTTTTTATTCCACCTATAGAAATGAGATATTTGTTTGATGGAGATATTGTCTTAGCAGAAGAAAAGATTTATAGAGGAAAAAAAGAGGCAAAAATTGTAAAAGTCTTAGAAAGAAGAGTAAAAACAGCCGTTGGAAAATTAAAACAAGAAGGCAATAGATATTTTGTCTATCTGCTTGACTTTGTAATACCGCATAAAATATACGTAGATAAAAAAGAAGCAAAAAAATATGAACTTGATAACTACGTAGTAGTTGAAATTTTAAGATATCCAGAGCCAAAAGTAGAAGCAAAAGGAAGAATAATAAAAGACCTTGGAAAAGTCAAAAACACCCAAACTGTCGCAGAAATAGTAGCAAGAAAGTATGACTTACCACTTACCCATTCTCCAGAAGCTATAAAAGAAGCAGAAAAACTGCCTTCTGTTGTAAAAATTACAAAAAATAGAAAAGACCTAACAAAACAGATATGTTTTACCATAGACCCGGAAAGTGCAAGAGACCATGACGACGCAGTAGCGATAGAAAAAGAAGGAGACAAATATAGACTATATGTTCACATTGCTGATGTCTCCCACTACGTTAAAGAAGGTTCTGCCATAGATAAAGAAGCATTCCAAAGAGGAAATACCTACTACCTTCCGGAAAGAGCCCTTCATATGCTACCGGAAAGACTTGCAAGCCAGCTTTGTAGTTTAAAACCTCGTGAAAAAAGGTATGCATTCACATGCGAGATGCTTATAGACAAAAAAGGAAACGTGGTTGAGTATGATATATACGAAAGCGTTATAGAAAGTAAAGCAAAGCTTACATACGACCAAGCACTTGGAATAATCCTTGGACAGCCAGAACTTGAAAAAGCCTTTCCATACTTAGTTAAACCACTTAAACATATGAAAGAGCTTGCAGAAATTTTAATGAAAGCCAAAGAAAAAAGAGGAAGTATAGACTTTGACATGCCAGAGTCTCAAATACTGTTTGACCAATACGGTAATCCTTATGATGTTGTACCTTACGAAAGACATTTAGCCCACAGAATTATAGAAGAGTTTATGATAATAGCAAACGAAACAGTCGCTAAACATATGGAAAAAAACGGATATCCATTTATCTATAGAGTCCACGAAAAACCAAAATTAGAAAAAGTTATGGCATTTGTAGATTTAATGGCAAGTCTTGGCTACAAAGTAGAGTATCCTAAAAAAGATGTAGACTCTAAATTTATTCAAAAAATTATAGAAATGGCAGTGGGAACTCCGGAAGAGTCATTAGTTAGATTCTTAGCTCTAAGAACGATGAAGCAGGCAAGATACTCACCAGAAAATATAGGACACTTTGGCCTTGCTTCAGAATGTTATACTCATTTTACATCTCCGATACGAAGATATGCTGACGTATGGGTTCATAGACTTCTTAAAAAAGCAATCAAAAAGAAATTTACAAAGAAAGATATGGAAGAATTGCCTAAGAAGTTAGATATAATTGCAAAACAATGCTCAGAAAGAGAAAGGGTGGCAGATGATGCAGAAAGAGATGCCTTAGACATCTTAAAATTAAGAATTCTCAAAGATAAAGTTGGAGAAAATTTTGAAGGTATCATTACAGGCGTTATGGCTTTTGGTTTATTCATAGAAATAGAAAGATATATAATTGATGGTTTAGTTCCAATAGATTCTCTGCCCGGTAAATTCAAATACGATGAAAAAAACCATCAGCTTATAGGTGATAAGATGAAGTTTAGACTTGGAGATAAAGTTTTAGTCGAAATCGTAAAAGTTGATGAAGATACTAAAAGGATAGATTTAAAGTTGGTGGAAAAGTTATAGTTAAGAAGGTGGTGGTGAGATATAAGAAGTTAAATGCTTCTATTTTCTCACTTTCTTAATTCTTTAATAGTGAGACTACTTGCAAAAATCAACATCTTCATTCTGCAGCCAGCGAAGAATCCTGACCTCAAAGATGTCATTCTGAGCGAAGCGAAGAATCTCTTCCTTTCTTTTCAATTAAAAAATCAAAAAAGAGATCCTTCGGACTTACGTCCTCAGGATGACAAAATTAGAACACCTTCGAGCTGAGATATTAAATACTTCTCACTTTCTCACTTATTTAATTTTAGTGATGATGACCACCTGCTCCGTGAGCGTGTCCATGTAAAATTTCATCAGGTGTTGCTTCTCTTACATTAACAACTTCTATTTCAAATACAAGGTCTCTTCCGGCTAATGGGTGGTTTAAATCTACAGTAACAGTGTTATCATCAAAATCTACAACTACCATATTGATGATTTGACCTTCCGGTGTTTGAGCTTGAAGTGGCAAACCTCTCTCAAGTTGAATACCTTGGAAGTATTCTCTTGGAACTTTTTGGATTAGGTTAGGGTCTGATGGACCATAAGCTTCTTCTGCCGGAACTTCAATCGTTCTTTTTTCTCCCTCTTTCATGCCATACATTCTGCTTTCAAGACCTGGGATTATCTCTCCTACACCAGTTAAAAACGTTAGAGGTTGTCCTGCGCTTGCATCAATCACTTCTCCGGTTTCTTTGTCTTTGAGTGTGTACTCAAAAGAAACTACCTTTCTGTCTCCTACTTCCATACTAAAACTCCTTAAAAAAATATTTAGTACCTTTTGGTACTATATGGCAATTCTTAAATACAGACGAACTTTATTATTTCCCCCGTCTTTACTTAAGAATTTCCTCTAAGCTTGTTTCTTCTTTTTTATTTTTGTCCTTTAAAATATATACCTTTTTTTCTGAATTTTCAACTGTAATTAAAATTACGTTTTTGTATCCATTTCTAAAGGCAAAATCTATTGATAAATCAATATCTCTTTTTATTATATCCCTTGCTACTGTGTATCCTTTTGTTCTTAAATTTTTAGCTATATTATAGGCAAGTTTTTTATCTTCCGTTGTGTCAATTATGTAAAAGTCTTTTTCATTTTTTATTTCCGTTGTCTTTGTGATATAGTCATAAATAGCTAATAAATCAAAAGCAAAACCCGTGGCTGGATGATTGCCGTTATAATTGCTTAAAAGATTATCATATCTTCCGCCGTATCCAACAATCTTTGGAAAGTCTTTAATAAAGATTTCAAAAACGATTCCAGTATAGTAGCTAAACTCTCTTGGCTCACAAAGGTCAAAAACTATGTACTCATCAAGCTGGTATTCTTTAAGTATTTCATAAATTACTATCAATTCTTTTAAAGCATTTGAAATTTCTTCTATGTCTTCATATTCCTCTGCCAACTCTTTGAGTTTATCAGCTTTTATGTTTAATTTTGGTAGGTTTAAGATAAAATCTTTTATCTTGTTATTTACATCAAAATCTTTTAAAAATGCTTGAATATTATAGATTTCTCGATTTTTTAGATATAAAAACAGCTCTTTTGTTTGGTCTTGTGAAAGGCTTAGAATTTTCGTAATTGCTTTAAATATCTTTACGTTGTTTACGTCAATCTGAAAATCTTCTATGGAAAGTTTTTTTAAAGATGAGATAGCAATGGCTATTATTTCTGCGTCTGCTTCTATCTTATCAACACCTATCAGCTCTACACCTATCTGTTTTTTTTCATAAAGATTGTCACCTTTTGGAACTACGTACCGAAAAACATCCCCTGCGTAGTAAAGTCTGATTGGAAATTCTTTTTCTTGTAAGGATGCTATGTATCTTGCAATCTGAACTGTAAAGTCAGGTCTAAGGATTAAGGTTTCACCTTCGTATCTATCTACTAATCTAAATGTATTTTTAAGTATTTCCTCATTTAAAACGTTTTTATGTGCATCGTAGTATTCAAGAAGCGGAAGTATTACTTTTTCATAACCCCAAAGCTTAAAATTATCTTCTATATTCTTTTCAATCCAGCTTAAGATAAAGCTTTCTTTTGGATTGAAAGTTCTTACACCTTTTGGTAGGTCTATTTTCAAATCTTAAATCCTCTCTTTTTAAAGTGCATCTAATGCTGGAATGAAGTATTCTCCAAGATAGTAAGTATTGTTAAGCTTGTAGAGTATAGGTCTTACTGTGTCGTAATCTAAAATTGAGTAAGAAGCATTATCGCATCCGAAAATCCAAAACTTATCCATATCTAAATTTAATCCGGCTGTAAGACTTGCTCTAATTGGTACAGTGTGAGATACGACAACAATCGTTTCATTTTTATGCTTTTCTAACGCATATTTTAAGAATTTTTTTACTCTGTTAAATACATCTTCCAAAGATTCACCGTTTGGAAATTTGACTAAATGTGGTTCAAAAAGCCATTGTCTAAACATCTCCGGATATTTTTCTTTTACTTCTTCAACCAACAATCCAGACCAATCTCCATGGTCTATTTCTATAATATCTTCATTTTTGATGATTGGCAGGTTTAACTCTTTACTTATATACTCAGCTGTTTGGTAAGTTCTTTTTAATGGACTTGAGTATAAAGCTGTTGGATTGTATTTTTTTAAAGCATTTGCTATCAATCTTGCTTGGTTATGCCCTCTTTCGCTAAGCTCTGGGTCTAATCTTCCTTGATATCTTCCTATTGGATTCCATAAACTTTCTGCATGTCTAACAAAAATAATTCTTACCACTTTGTTAGCTCCTTGTTATATATTGTTTAAATAAACTTCCTGTGCTTTTCTAACACCTTTTCCAAGCTCTACTTTGTAGCCCATTTTATTTAGTGTAATTTCCACAGCTGCGACAACTTCTATTATGTCAAGATAATCAAAGTATCCCATATGTGCCACTCTAAAAATCTTTCCTTTTAGATGGTCTTGTCCACCTGCAACTCTTATTCCTATTTTTAAAAGCTCTTTTCTAAATACATCAGCATCTAAACCTTCCGGTGTAAATACAGCAGTTGCAGAGTTTGAAGGACTTTCTGAAAGAAGCTTTAATCCAATCTCTTGTAATCCTTGTCTTGTCATCTCTGCAAGTATGTGATGTCTTTTCTCTAAATTGTCTAAACCTTCATTTAAGATTAAATCTAAGCTTTCATTTAAAGCAATGATAAGATTTATAGCAGGTGTGTAAGCTGTTTGTCCTTTTGCTTGTTTTTTGCTTTCTGCTTTTACAGAGAAGTAATATTTTGGCAGTTTACTGCTTTCAAGTCTTTTTTCTGCTTTTTCACTGTAGTATAAGACAGATAAGCCCGGTGGAAGCATTAGTGCTTTTTGACTACCTGTTATAAGAATATCAACCCCTATCTCTTCAGGATATACTTTATAAACACCTACAGAAGTAATTCCGTCAACTACCAATAAACAGTCTTCTAATGAATTACTAACCTGTGCTAAAAATTTTAGGTCATGGACTGTTGCTGTTGATGTTTCTGAATGCTGAACCAAAATACCTTTTATGTCCGGATTTTTTTCTACTATTTTTTTTAGCTCTTCTTTATCGTAAGTTTTACCCCATTGGATTTGATAGTCTATAACATTTAAACCAAATGTATTTCCTAAGTCTCTCCATCGTTCCCCAAACTTTCCGGCATTTATGACTAAAACTTTATCTCCTTCATCGAAAAAGTTAACGATAGATGCCTCCATTGCTCCTGTTCCGGAAGAGGCAAACATTAAAACATCTCTTTGTGTATTTAATAGTTTTTGAAGTTTTTCTCTTGTTTGTAAAAATATGTTAGTAAATTCCTGTGTTCTATGGTGGATTATTTGCTGTCCTAAGGCTTTGATAACTTGCGGTGGAAGTGGTACCGGTCCGGGTGTAAAAAGTCTTTCTTTAATCAATCAATTCCTCCAAGAAAATTTTAATAATATTTTAACACATAGACATGTTGTTTATATCAGGACTAAAATTTTAGAGAGGCTAAGATTTAAGTAAGTTTACCTTTACGTGTCTCATCCTGAAGCTGTAAAGCCACTGGACCTATTTCTTTAAAAAGCAAGAAGAGTAGATAAGTGTTAGTTAAAAAGGCAGAGATTTTTTGACGGCTGTAGAATGACAGTATGGATTTTGGGATGGCATCAGCAGTTTTTAAACTTTAAGAATAATTATTGTTTTCCATCCTTGGAAAGCTTTCTATAAGAGATTGTTCCTATTTAAAGCATTAATGATTTGATGGAATATTGGATAGGATAGTAGAAGGTTGGTCCAGCTTCAAACTGGCAGGATGTCGTTGTAAGAAATTGAGGAAATTTAAAGTAGTCTTGCTCTCATTTATTCTTCTATCTTACCTGTTAAGTATAAATCTAAAACTCTACAAATTGCATGGATGAAAGTAATATGAACCTCCTGTATCCTTGCTGTGTTGTTAGACCTTACTATAAATGCTTTATCTACTAAGTCTTTTAGCTGTCCACCGTCTTTACCAAGCAAACCAACTGTAAAAATTCCAAGACCTTTTGCAACCTTGACAGCTTCTATCACATTATTAGAGTTTCCACTTGTAGAAATTCCAATTAATATATCTCCTTTTTGACCAAGAGCTTCAACTTGTCTTGAAAAAACTTTATCAAATCCGTAATCATTTCCTATGGCTGTTAACGCAGAAGTATCTGTTGTCAATGCTATTGCAGAAAAACCTTTTCTTTCTTTTTCGAATCTTCCAACTACTTCTGCAGCAAAATGCTGACTATCTGCAGCAGACCCACCATTGCCGCAAATCAGTAATTTATTTCCAAGCTTTAATCTTTTTCCTATCAATATTCCTAAATTAACAATATCTTCTGCATATTCATAAACAAACTCTTTTTTTAAATTAGCACTTTCTTCAAAAATGCTTATAATTTCATTTTCTAACATTTTCTAAACCCATACTCTTGATAGTATGATTATTTTAACATATGAGTAAGATACTAAAATTATGATATACTTATCTCTAAAACCTATTTCAAAATGGAGAGAGACAATGAAAAAAACAACTGCTATTTTTTTAAGCGTCTTAACAGTAGCACACTTTTCATCAGCTAATAGCTTAGAAGATAGAGTAAATCAGCTTGAACAGAAAGTTAAGCAGCTTGAAGACAGACTTAACCAGTTGGAAGGCAGACCTATCATTCAAAATAAACAAAAAGAATCTATACTTCTAAATGAAAATGAGCCGGCAGTTGAATATGCTTTATTAGAAAAAAAATTCCATAAAGGCGAGAATAAACTTTATGATAGAGACGATAAGATACTGTTTGTTTTTAACATTACAAGCAATTTTAAAAAAGATGTAGATGTGATTTATGGAAACCTTATTGTTTATGATAAAAATGGGAACGAGCTGTTAGTTCAACCTGTAAAAGTTTATAAACCTTTAGATATACTAAAAACCAACAAAATTAGACCGGGAGAAACATTTAGAAAGACATTAGAAATTATCTATGAAGATGATAAGCCAAATTTAAGATACGTTAAAGATATAAGCTTAAATGAAATCAAAGTAGAGCTTAAGTTTAATAAAGTTGAATTTTCTGATGGTAGTATAGAGTTTTTAAACTCAATTTGAGAAAAATCATTGATAAATTTTGTTTTAAGGTGAATAATTAGGCAAACTGTAAACTTAGAGGTAAATACCTATGGCTGAACAAGATGAATTGACAACATTACAATTATATATGCAACAGATGGGAAAGCATCCGATGCTTTCTCCGGAAGAAGAGAAAGAGCTTGCCATAAGAGCTAAACAAGGAGATAAAGAAGCTTTAAAAAAACTTGTTGAAGGAAATTTAAGATTTGTTGTAAGCATAGCCAAAAACTTTATGGGTTGGGGTGTACCTTTAACTGACTTAATAGCTGCAGGTAACTTAGGATTGATTGAAGCTGCAAAAAGATTTGACCCGGATAAAAATGTTAAATTTATATCTTACGCTGTTTGGTGGATCAGACAAGCAATAATGCAAACTATATTCCAGCAAACAGGAGCAGTTAGAATACCAGTTAAAGAGTCATTATTTATAGCAAAAGTTAAAGAAACTTATGAAAAATTAAAAGAAGAGCTTGGAAGAGAGCCTACGGAAGAAGAGATCGCAAAAAGATTAAATACGTCTGTTAAAAAGGTAAAAAATGCACTATCAATAGTTAGATTACCAATTTCGCTTGATATGCCACTTGGTGAAGGTGGTGAAGAAGATTTTACTTTATTAGATGTTTTGTCTAAAAAAGGAACAGAAGATATCGAGAAAGAGCTGATAGAAGAGACTATTCATAAAGAATTGGAAAGTATGTTAGATGTTTTAGATCAAAGAGAAAAAGAAATCATAAAAATGAGATACGGATTAAACGGAGAAGAGCCAAAAACTTTGGAAGAAGTAGGTGAAAAGCTTGGAATATCAAGAGAAAGAGTCAGACAGTTAGAACAAAGAGCATTAAAAAAGTTGAAAGCTGTCGCTTTAAAAAAGCATTTGAAAGATTTCTTATCATAAGGATTAGTTATGGATATAATACCCGGATTGGCAGATGTACCTGTAGCTCATACAAAAATTTGTTTACTTGATGGAAAAAACGGAAAGCTCATATACAGAGGATATGATGTAGAAGAATTATTTGAAAAATCAAACTATTTAGAAACTGCCTATCTTTTAATTTTTGGAGATTTACCATCTAAAGTTGAGTATGAAAATTTCAAAAAAGATATTAAACTTCACAGCAGATTAAAATTTCGGATTATTGATGTGATGAAAAACTTTCCAGAAAAGGCGCACCCGATAGAAGTCTTGCAATCTGTCGTATCTTGTCTTGGAATGTTTTATAAAAAAGAAAATGTCTTAAATAAAGATTACCAATATCTATCCATCGTAAAGCTTTTAGCAAAAATTCCTTTGATAATAGCAAATTGGAATAGAATTAGAAACGGCGATAATCCATTAGAACCAAATCCGGATTTTGATTATGTAGAAAACTTTCTATACATGTATTTTGGACAAAAACCAACCAAGGAAAAGGTTGAAATTCTTGAAAAATGCTTAATTCTTCATGCAGAGCATAGCATGAACGCATCTACCTTTGCAGCCATTGTTGTTGGTTCTACCTTGGCTGACCCATTTACTGTTATATCTTCTGCTATCGGTGCTTTGTCTGGACCATTACACGGTGGAGCAAACGAAGATGTTATAAAAATGTTTAAAGAAATAGAAAACGTGCAAAACGTCAAAAAATACATAGATGAAAAACTTGAAAGCAAGAAAAAAATTCCCGGCTTTGGACACAGAGTTTATAAAACCTACGACCCAAGAGCAAAACTTCTTAAAAAAATGTTAGAAAATTTAGAAATCAAAGATGAAGAGCTAAAAAATCTTTACTCCATCGCCCAAGAAGTTGAAAAGTATGTTTTAGAAAAATTATCACATAAAGGTGTGTATCCAAACGTAGATTTTTATTCAGGCTTAGTATATAAATATCTTGGATTTGACGAAGATATGTACACTTCATTGTTTGCATTAGCAAGAGTAAGCGGATGGCTTGCCCATTGGAAGGAATACATAACAGACAACAAACTTATAAGACCAACAGAGATATACATCGGAGAAATAAATAAAAAATACAATGATAGAAAAGTTTAAAAACATTCTACTTTTAAAGTCCCATAGCGCCGGAATTGGTGATATTTTAAGAAGTTCAGCAGCTTGGAAAGCTATAAAAAATAAAAGTCCTGATGTAAATCTTCATTTATTATTTATCACAAACCACCCAGGCTATCCTTCAGAAGAGCTTATAAAAAAACATCATCTACTGTCAAGCTTTCACACTATAAACAAAGAGTACTTTAACAATATTAAGGATTTTAAAAAGGCAATAAAGTTGGCATATGAAGTTATAAACGATGTTAAACCTGACTTTATCATAGACTTTGAACCTTATGGTTTAGAAACAACGATAGTTTCATTGATTGGAAGATTAAAATACAAAATTCCTACCTTAGGAATAAATGAAGTTTTTCCAAGAGGTCTTTTATACACCTATCATGCAGACTCTGTGAAAAAATTTATGAAAAAGCATAACATGGATGTTTTAAACTATACAGACAGGGATTTTGTTGTTTTGGATAGACTTGGTATAGAAAGAGGAGATATTCAAATAGAAATTAAAGAGACAGAAGAAGCTATAAAATTTAGAGAAAATTTGAGAAAAAGCTTAGGATTGCCTGAAAATCAAGAGATTTTGATTGTAAATATAGGTTGCGGTACTGAAGATGCTATCCCAAAAAGACCGGATTTTAACATTTATGAATTTTTAATATCAAAAGCTTATGAAAAGTACGGTTTAATCCCTGTTTTAATCGGTGCAAAATTTGAGAAAGACATAAATCAGGATTTTATAAAAAAATTTAGTTTAAAACACAAAGAAATTCCTATTTTTGATATAGCAGGAGAGACAACGATAACAGAGTCTGTTGGAGCAATAAATGCAGGACGGATTGTTATATCAAGCGATAGCGGACCATATCATATAGCGGTAGCTTTAAAAAAGCCAAACTTAGCTTTGTTTAACTTTGAAAATACTCCACATTATCATTTTAATCCTTGGACCATTTGCAGATTAGTCAATCCACCAGACTTTAATCAGTTAGAAAAGGATTTAGATTATTTGTATAGTTTAAAGATGGGATAATCTTAAACGCCTTTTTATAAAATCTTTGGTTAAAACGCTTACTAATCTTTTTTATACATTTTCTAGTAGATAATTATATAAACGCTAACTGCTACCCTTTCTGCTCCGCCGCCAGATAAAGTGTTAACTACGTGTACTATCCTTAGCATTTAAACTATCCCTTATCTCCTTCACTTTTCCATTTTCAAACACTATAAACATATCACATTTTTCTAAAGTCTTTAATCTATGTGCTATTATCAAGATTGTTTTATCATGAAAATGAGAGTAAATCTCTTCCATCACATACCTTTCTGTCTCTTCATCCAACGCGGAAGTGCCTTCGTCTATGATGATAATGTCAGGATTTTTTAGAAAGATTCTTGCTATTGCAAGCCTTTGTCTTTCTCCCCCTGATAGACTGCTTCCTCTTTCGCCTATTATTGTCTTAATCGTATCTTTTAATCTAAAAACAAAATCTGCTTTAGCTTTTTTCAGAGCGTTTATGATTTCTTCTTCTGTGGCATCAGGTTTTGCAATCTTTAAATTATTCTCTATCGTATCATTAAAAATAAACACATCTTGAGTAATGACTGCAATTTTATCTCTTACTGTTTTAATGTTATACTCTTTCAAATCTGTATCATCTAAAAGTATCTTTCCTTCGTAATTTCTAAAAACTCCATATAAAAGCTTTATAAAACTACTTTTTCCAGAACCTGTTTGACCAATAATCCCAACTTTTTGACCTTTCCTTATCAATACATTTACATCTTCAAGTATTTTATTTTCGTTTATTTTTAAGCTAACGTTTTTGTATTCTATCTTTTCTTTCAAGCCTTTAAATTCTATACCATCTTCTTTTTCTTGTGGAATGTCAAGTAAAAATTTTATTCTTTCTATAACAGGATTTACAGCTTTTATCTGTATTAATCCTCTTTGTAGAATTTGAGAAGAGTTTACTAAAATCAGCAAAGCAGATAAAAATGAGAAAAGGTCTCCTGTTGTTAGCTCTCCGTTTATTATTCTTACTCCACCGTAGAATATAATCCCGCCAGCTGCCAAGTATGAAGCTATCTCTATAGATGATAAGAAAAATACATCATAAAGTGCGTTTTTTCTTTGATTTTTAAAAAATCTTTCATTTATAGATTCAAAAACTGATAGAATTTTCTCTTTACTAAAAAGTTTTATTGTCTCAAGACCATACAAAAGCTGATTTATAAACTGTGTGTACTCTCCTGCCGATTCTTGAACTCTTTGTGAGTATTTTTTCCTTTTTTCTCCAAAGTAGTTAAATGAGATAACAAAAAGTGGTGTTGCAAACAAAAAGATTAAAAACAGCTTCCAATCTCTATAAATCAAAACTCCAACCATTGCAATCACTGTAAATAGCTGAGTGAAAAAATCCACACCAATTAAAATCATTGCAGATTTAAAAGCTTCTATATCGTTTGTAGTCCTGCTTAGTATTTCTCCATACTGCTTTCCAAAGAAAAAAGACATATCTGCGTTTAAGATTTTTTTAAAGATATTTTCCCGAAGATTTTTCATCACTTTATAAAGTGCCAGTGGATACATGTACTCTTTAAAGATAAATCCAATCTGTTTGATGATTACAAGCAGTAAAAGTACAAGAATGATTAGTTTAAGTTTGTTTAAATCTTTTTCTATAAAGACTTTATCTATAACATCTTTGACTATAAAGGTTAATCCTGCTAAAGCTCCGGCTTCTACAATACTTCCGATGAGTGCTAAAAAAAGAAGTAGCTTATACTTTTTAAAGTTTTCGTATATAAACTTAGCGGCTAAAATCTTGTAGCTCCTTTAAAAATTTTTCTAAAATTATCTTTTTTGTGTATTTGTTTTTAAACTCATTATAGCCATTTTCAACGATTGTTTTATATAAATTCTCATCTGATAAAATTTTATCTAATTTCTCAAATACTTGTTTAAAATTTCCTTTTTCTGCTACTATGCCAGTTTTAAAATCTTCTACTAAATATTTTAAATTCTCCACATCATAAACGACGACCAAACTCTTGACTGCAAAACCTTCTACAACAGTCCTTCCAAAGCTCTCTTCTCCTTTTGATAGTACAAGTACAAAATCAGAAGCTTTTAAAAAGTATTCAGGTTTGTTTGTATATCCTGTTATTATGTATTTATCGGATAGTCCATACTCTTTTATCATCTCTTTTGCTATTGAAAGCTCTTTTCCATCTCCTATTATCAAAAATTTTAAATTATCATACTTTTTGGCAAGAAGCTTAGACACTTCTACAAAGTCAAAAATACCTTTACCCTCTGCAACCTTTCCAATAAATGTTATAACTTTTTCATTTGGACTGATCTTTAGCTCTTGCCTAACTTGCTTTTTTTCAAATTCCGAGTAATAAAACTTTTCTTCGTCAATAAAGTTATATAAAACCGTGATTTTATTTTCTGCTATTCCATCTTTCATAAGTCTTAATTTACTTGCATAGCTGACTGCAAAAATCTTATCTACCTTTGGAAGTATAAACTTTTTTATGAAAAACGGCTGATAGTTAAGCATATGTCTAAAAAGAATGACTTTACTTCCGGAGAGTTTACCGGCTAAAAAAGTGTTTATATATTCATTGCCGTTGTTTCCAATTACAAAGTCAGGCTTTAATTTTTTTGCTAATCTTATTAGTTTTATCGTGTTTATTGGTGAAAATTCAGACTTTAAAGTTATATAGAATTTATTTTTATCTGATGTATTTTTGTCTACAAAGCTTCCTTTTGCAACAGCTTTATAGATTGTAAGATTATCTATCTTTTCTAATGCATTAATAAAGTCAATAGAATGCTGCTCTGTTCCACCGGGATTTGGATTTGGATTTGCATTAATCCATAGAATTTTTATATAATTGTTTTCCATAGAACCTTTGGCAATGAGTAAAATCCTGAAATCATTACTCGTTTTATCTCATAAAAATTATCGCTTTGTTCTAAACTTCCTTCTTTTGTTGTAAAAGCATACTTATAACCTGCTTCTATGACTAAATCTCTAATAGTCTCGTTATAGTCTCCGTATGGATAGCAAAAGCACGTTATCTCTGTTGATAGCATATCTTCTAATATTTTTTTTGAGTCTTGAATCTCTGTTTTTGCCATTTCTTTTGGTATTTTTGTCAAAAATGGATGGGTCAATGTGTGAGATCCTATTTCAATGCCTTCTTTATAAATTGTCTTTATCTCTTCCCAGTTCATTAATTTTTTTCTTACGTTTAACTTTTCATAATCCCATTGGTTAAAAGTACCTACCAATCCGGCAGGGACAAAGACAATAGCATTAGCGTTGTATTTTTTAATTATTGGAAAAGCATTATCGTAAAAATCCTTAAAACCATCATCAAATGTTAGTAAAATAGACTTTTTTGGATAGTTTTCAAGGTCTTCTGTTTTCACAAAGTTGTACCCAAGTTTTTTTAAGACTTTTAACTGTGTTTCAAATTTGTTTGGTTTAACATATAACGATTTTAATTTAGCTTCTTTTGGTGGTATGTCTATGTTGTGATACATAAAGATTTTCATAAAAATTACTCCAATACTAAATAAATTGTAATAAGACTTTCAAAAAATCCAAGAAAGCAAGATATTCTTCGCTTAGAGTAGTGAATTATTACCTTATCTGCCATCGTATATTAAGTATACCAAAAATTTTTAAACTTTAAGAGAATAAGTTTTATAATAATTACAGACATGAGAGAAAAGGGAAGGACAGATCAAGTTTCTGTCATTGGTCTTTTAAGGCCGCTGTAGGATGTTTTAGACTGTCCTTCCTAAAACTTCCTAAAACCTGAATCAGAACATTAGGCTTTCAAGCCTGTATTGATTACGATGATAGGTTATCAGGAAGTTTCTCTCATGTCAAGTATTTTATGAAAGGAGGTGCTTTTATGAACAACTATAAAATTGTCGTAGGAGTAGATGTATCTAAAAAATCATTTACTGCAACAGTATTGTATGATAACAAGAAAGAAACTTTTGAAGTTAAATCTGACCCAGTAGAGTTTGAGAAGTAGTAAATCCTTTTTCAATAAAGAAGTTTATGGAAGCTAAAATGTCAAGAGTCAAAACATATAAAGCTGATTCATACTACAACAGCAGAATATGGAAGAACGTTTTTCGATGGAGAGCTTTATAAACCAAAACCAGATGTAGAAAAAGAAATAGAAGTAAAACTAAAGATATTAGAAGACTTAAAGCATCAGCTTACAATGCTAAGAAATAAAAGAGAATCATTAAGTCATGTACCGATGAAAAAATTGAAAGAGAACTTGGAATATTACGATGAGCTAATCAGAAAAATAGAAAAAAGCATAAAAGAGCTTGAGAAAGAGATAAAAGAATTGTCTAAGAAGAATTTTCAAGAGGAGTACAAACTTTTAAAAAGTATACCTGGTGTAAGTGATAGGGTTATAGGAGTAGTAATATCAATATTTGGAGGATTTAAAAGATTTAAAAGTGTAAAGGAAGCAGCTAGCTTTGCTGGTTTAAATCCAAGTCCATATGAAAGTGGATCAAGTGTAAAGAAAAGTGGCAAGATAAAGAAGATGGGAAATCTATATGCAGGAAAGATGCTATACATGGCAGCATTATCAGCAATAAGGTTTAACAAATACTGTAGAGAATTATACGAAAGGTTAATAAGTAAAGGTAAAGCTAAAAAGTTAGCATTAGTAGCTGTAGCACATAAGTTATTAAGGCAGGCATTGGTGTATTAAAAAGTAGAAGACCATTTGATGAAAATTTTTGTACTCGACATTTAACATAGAACATCTAAGGCCGTAGGCCGAAGGATCTCCTTTTTCAAAATTCTATATAAAATTTCTCACCTAAGATATCATCTTTAAAATTCAATATTATCAATAAGCCTTGTATTTCCTATATATACCGCTACTGCCAACACGTCTGATTTTTTTACTTTATCTACCGGCTTTAATGTATTACTATCAACGATTTCTACATACTGAATTTCTTTTAGATGTTTTGCTTGGGATATTATCTGTCTTACTCTTTCTTTTATAAGATTTGGGTCTGTTATTCCATCTTCAAACATTCTTTTTGCTTCAAACAATGCTTTATTAATATAAAGTGCCGATTCTCTTTCTTCAGTCGATAGATATTTATTTCGTGAAGACATAGCTAAACCATCCGGCTCTCTTACAACCGGACAGCCAACTACATTGACCGGAAAGTTTAAATCTTTGACCATCCTTTGAATAACTTTAAGTTGCTGAAAATCTTTTTTTCCAAAGTATGCATTGTCTGGACAAACTATATTAAAAAGCTTTGCTACAACTGTTGCCACACCTTTAAAATGACCCGGTCTAAAATCTCCACACAAACCTTTTGAAAGCTCTGAAACTTCAACATAAGTTTGAAACCCGTCAGGATACATTTCTTCATAGCTTGGATAGAATATATAATCTACATTTTCTTTTTCACAAAGACTTTTATCTCTTTCAAAATCTCTTGGATATCTTCCAAAATCTTCGTTTGCTCCAAACTGTATTGGATTTACAAATATACTAACGACTGTAATATTATTTTCTTTTTTGCTACATCTGATTAAAGACAGATGCCCTTCGTGAAGATAGCCCATCGTTGGAACAAAGCCTATTTTTTTACCTTGCCTTTTTAAAGATAGCATCAAAGTTTGCATTTGTCTTGGATTTGTAATTACTTCCATCACATGCTGCCCGATGTTAAGTATTTGATAAACTTTTCGTTTTGACTTTTGTTTAGTATAGATTGAACTGCTTTGAATAAATTTATATCTAAAACCGTAAGCTCTGTTTTTAACTTTGCTATTTCTATAATAAGATTTTTTATTTTCTGTGGGTCGTTAGATTTATAAACTGTATCTGTAAGTTCTGCCTCTTTATCTTTTAAAATTCTTGCTTTTCCAAGCATTATTGGAAAGTATTTATCATACTCAGCTTTTATAAGTTTAATCTGTTTTGGAGATAATTCCAAATCCATTTTTTGAAGTAAAGATGGATCATATGGTGTAAACCTTGCTACAAGATAGTATTTATCCATCCAAGCATAATCATTTTGAGAAGAACTGAAAGATGGGCTTATCAATGTTAATAAAAATCCGAGTCCAAAAATAAATTTTTTCATTGTTTTACCTCGTATATATCACAATTTTTTTAGCTCTTGGATATAGATTATCTATTAGATACCAACCTGCAAGAAATCCACCAATATGGGCATACCAAGCCACACCGCCAAGAGATGTTGGAATAAACATGGCTGATAAAACTTGAATAACAAACCAATAACCTATAAAAAACCAGGCAGGAAGAGCAAAGATAAAGAATATAAACGGTGGAATTACTGCATAAACTCTTGCAAAGGGATAAAGCTTTCCGTAAGCCGCTATTATACCGCTAATTGCTCCTGATGCTCCAACCATAGGTATGTTTATGTCTCCTACTAATATAGCAACTGCAGATTGAAGTATTGCAGCAGCAAACCCGGACATAAAATACAATATTAAAAATCTAAATTTTCCAAGTGCATCTTCAACATTATTGCCAAAGATCCATAAAAACAGCATGTTTCCAAAAATATGTGCAATATTTCCATGAATAAACATATGTGTTATAAAATTTAAAAGATTAAAGTGAATAAGGTCAAGAGGAAGAAGTCCGTAAGTTCTAATAAATATTTCGAGCTCTTCATCGGACAAACTCATTTCATGAAGAAAAACACCTACATTAAAACCTATCAAAAGTAAAGTTATTAATGGGAATGACCTTGTAGGTACATCATCTTTAATTGGTATCATTATTTAAAACCTCTTTTTTCTTAGGCATCTCCATTGTAGAAACCAAGCCAAGCCAAATAACGGTTAGTATGATTAAAAATATAAAATTAAAGTTTGCTGAATCATCTAATTTTAATAAATAACCGCCAACAGCACCTCCAACAAAAGCACCAACAAACTGAGCAGTGTTAAACACCCCAGAAGCTGTTCCCTTAACATGTGGTTTTGCATACTTACTCATCAACGATGGCATGATTGGCTCCAACATCATAAATCCGGTAAAGTAGACAACAATCGCTAAAACTGTAAGATAAAAGTTATTTTTAAACATTAAAAACATTATAAATGAAACTATCAACACTAAAATTCCAAGCATTTTAACTTCTTTTATCTTGTTTTTCTTTTCGGCAATTATTGTGGATGGAACCATTATAGTTAATCCTACAAAAAACATAAGTAAGTAAATTTTCCATAAATCTTTTACGTTAATCGTATGCTGATGTGCAAAGATAATAGGAACTGCTGTAAATACCGCCGTTAAAGTCATATGTAATACAAACATTCCAAAGTCCATTTTTAGAAGATTTTTATCTTTTAAAACGACACTTAAATATGAAGATGTAAACTCTGCATCATCATGGTGTTTAACTACAGGAGGCTCTTTTATTCCAAAGATTATATAGGGCAGAGAAATTAGACCAAGTATTCCTGTAAATGTAAATATGCCAGCTAAACCAAAATGAGAAGCAATCAGTGGTCCTAATACCATACCAAAAGCAAACGCCATACCAATAGATGCACCGATAGTAGCCATTGCTCTTGTTCTTATCTCTTCTCTTGTCATATCAGCAAGAAGTGCAATAACTACAGAAGAAACAGCCCCTATACCTTGCAAAAATCTACCAATGATTAAAAGATGTATATTTTCTATACTTGCAGCATAGGCTGACAAAAAGCTACCAAGAATAAATATTATTGTGCTTGTTATTATGATTGGCTTTCTACCAATCTTATCACTCCAAAGCCCGTATGGTATCTGAAAAATAGCCTGAGTAAGACCATAAGCACCTATTGCAAGACCTGCCAAAAATGCATCTGAACCTGGCATATTCTTAGCGTAAATACTTAACACCGGTAAAGCTAAAAATAGTCCAAGCATTCTTAGTGCAAAGATAAAAGCCAAGCCTAAGGTAATCTTCTTCTCTTCCGGTAAAAAATCTTTATCTATCATTTGTTTTCCTCCATAAATTCAAATTTGTATCCTCTGTTCATAAGCTCCATGGCAGCATCTTTTGGATTTAGATTTTCATAAAGAACTCTATAAACCTGATAAGATATTGGTAGCTCAATGTTATATTTATTTTTTATATCATAAACTGCTTTCACTGTTGTATAACCTTCTACAACTTGACCTACCTTTTTTAAAGCTTCTTCTACCGAGTAGCCTTGACCAATAAGCATTCCAAACGTCCTATTTCTTGATAATTCTCCCGTTGCAGTCAAGACTAAGTCTCCAAGTCCAGATAGTCCGTAAACTGTTTGTGGATTTCCACCATATATTTTTACTATTTTACTGATTTCATACAAGCCTCTTGTAATTATACTTGCCCTTGCATTATTCCCAAAACCAAGTCCATCACTAATCCCGGTAGCTATTGCTATCACGTTTTTAATAGCTCCTCCTACTTCTGCACCTACCAAATCATCAGAAAGATATACTCTAAAAGTCTTTGTATTTAAATAACTTAAAAGCTTATTACCTATTTCTGTATTTCCGGCTAAGACAACGGCCGTTGGTAGTCCTTTTATTACTTCTTTTGCAAATGATGGACCGGATAAAGCAAATATATATTTTTTATCAGTACCGAGACTTTCTTCTATGATATCAGACACAAGCTTTAGACTTTCTATTTCTATTCCTTTTGATGCAGAGATTACCGGCTTATTTTCTATCTTTACTCTTGATAGTGTCTGTCTAATATACTGGGTAGGAATTACTACGATGAGAATATCACTTTTGTTTATCAATTCTTGTAAATCATGGATTGGCTTAATGTTTGTATTTAGCTTAATATCCGGATGGTATTTTACATTTATGTTTGAATTTTTAACGCTATCTAAAACTTCTTTGTCTATATCCCAGATAAAGACATTTTCAAAATTGACACTAAGAACCTGGGCTAATGCAGTTCCCCAACTGCCTGCACCAATTACTCCTAAATTCAAATTCTCCTGGTCAACCAAACTGTACAAAACTGTAAAAACGTGAAACGTTCAACGTTCAACGTGAAACGTGAAAAAGTGTATCAGTTTGCACAGTTTGGGTCAGGGTATTTATAGTCCGCCATTTCAGACACTTCCGACCCTGACAGGCGGTATTTTGGAAGTGTCATAGTCCCATGTATATGCAGGATTGACTTTTCTTACTTCTATTCCATTTCTTCTTGCTAAAACTTCTATTTTTTCTAATAATCTCTTATAGCTCCATTTTTGTAGCCTTCTTCTTAATTTTGCAAACCCATCTCCTCTCTTGCCTTTTGGTAGTTTCTCTAAATTCTCAATAGCAATAGCTTTCTTTTCTTCTTTTGCTATCTTTATTATTTTATGTGCTATTTGCCATTCTAAATACTGTCTTTTTTCTGAGGTTGCTTCTAATAATTCGTTTAAATCAATTCTTTCGTATTTCGCTAAATTTCCGTCTTTACTTGTAAAAGCTAATGCAAGATGAAATGGATATGCGTTTAAGTCTATGTCTATTATTCCGTTGTCTTTTTTGATTGTAATGGGTGGTATTTTTTCTTCGATAGATATAAAAGCATATATTTTGCCATTCTTTGTTTTTAATCTAACACTATACGGAAACCATTCTCCGTATTTGTATGCATTTTCAAGCATAAACATAAAATCTATCCATTTGTCATTTTTTCTTTTAACATCTCTAATTACTCTTGCGTAGATGTGTTGCCTATTTCCTGTATTTATTCTTAAATACAATTCATCATTTATCCACTCAAACCTTAAATTCAGATTTCCTTGTTTAGATTTATCTCCTCTTGAGTATAAATTTCCCTGCCTGCTTTCTTTCCATTTTGCTTTTAACTCTTTTCTTCTTTTTCCTGTTAAATGGTTTCTCTTTAGTTGCTCAAATACTTTTCTTGAGCCAAATATAAGCTTTTTTGGATTTTGCTGTCTTTCTTCGCATGATGAGATAGTAGATCGTGCTAAAAGTATAGCATCGCCCGAGTATCTTGTGTTTATGCCAAATAATTTTGATAGTTGTTTTTTTAAATCTTTCTCTTTTTCGCCCTCTAACAATCTCTGGTATGCATATCTCATAGCAGATGAAAATCTACGCATTAAATCTAATACTATCTTTTTATCTTGCGTATTTTGAAATTCAAGCAGGCATTGGAGTGTTGTCATCTTTAATTACTCTCTTTTCTTACAATTTACAATTTTACGCCATTTGTTTTTATATTATCAATATACGCTTTTTTACACTTTTTTACAGAAAATAGTAACTGCCTGAGCACCTCCTAAAAAAACTCCTTGGTGGTAGTTAAAATTTTAATAGCAGAAATTCCGCCAAGGAGGTAAAAATGCAAAACTCCAATCTTTATTTTACACTATTTCAAAAAATCTCTGATATCTAATATTCTTACACTTGCCAGATTCCTAATTCATCCTCTATTCGATCTCGGCATCTATTTAGAAAATCAAAATCAGAAGGAGAAAGGTTAAGACTTTTATTGCTCATGTATATAAATATGCTATTTGTTATGGCTTTTTAGAAAAAGTAAATTATGGAGGGAGGCTGCTTGTAAAAATCCACATCGTCATTCTGAGTGAAACGAAGAATCTCCTATTTTTCTTTTCAAGTCAAAAATCAAAAGAGGAGATCCTTCGGCCTACGTCCTCAAGATGACGAATAGAGTTACCCCTAGTTAAGCCTATGATTATCAAGTTTTTTCGTTATCCTGAAGACTTTAGTCCGAAGGATCTCTTTTTAAAATTCTTATAATATAAAAACCGCCAATTTCTCACCCCAAGGTATTTCTTTCTATTTCTTTTAACTTATACATTAAAAATTTTGGAACAATCTCGCTTAAATTATTTACTCACACTAAAACTTGCACCATTTTTAATAAGTTCTCTTCCTAATCTTCTTGCCATTTCTTCATCTTTACCTGGTTCTCTTCCTGCTCTTGTTAAATAACCCCCTACCATAAGACAGTTAGCAATCTCAAAAGCAACATCATGATAATCCTTTAAATTTAGCTCCCTACCGCCACACAACCTAATCTCAGATTTTGGATTAAACAATCTAAACAACGCAATAATTTTTAAGCATTTTAAAGGTGTTAGATTATGTTTATCTTCAAGAGGTGTTCCGGGAATTGGGATTAAAAAATTTAACGGTATTGAATCTACTTTTAAATCTCTATAAGTCATTGCCAAATCTACAATGTCTTCGTCAGACTCTCCCATACCAAAAATTCCACCGGTACATGTAGATAAACCAACCTTTTGAATCTTTTTAATCGTTTCATACCTTTCTTTCCAGGTATGAGTAGAGACAATCTTCGGAAAATATCTTTCAGATGTTTCTAAATTATGATTTATCCTATCTACTCCTGCATCTTTTAACTTAGTTAAATCTTCTTCATCGATCGTTCCAAGTGAACAACAAACTTTTATTGGATAACTTTTTTTAATCTCCTTTACAGCATCTGCTATTTTATCTACTTCTTCCTTGGAAGCTCTCCTTCCACTAACAACTATACAGTATCTGTTAGCATTTATAGCAACAGCTTTTTCTGCACCTGAAAGCATCTCATCTTTACTAACTAATCCATAAGCATTGATGGGTGTTTTATAATGTGAAGATTGGGCACAAAATGAGCAATCTTCTGTACAAGCTCCATTTTTAGCATTTATCAGACTGCAAAACTCCATCTGATTTTTAAAAAAATACTCTCTAACTTTTGAAGCTTCTTCAACAAGCTCCATTACTAACTCATCAGGAATAGATAGAATCTGAAGCCCTTCTTCTTTTGTAAGCTTTTCTCCGGATATTACTCTCTCTGCAAGATTATTTAAAATTTCCATTATTTCCTCTCGTTAACCCAATTTTACAGAAAAGTTTACATTAAAAAACATGACTTTTCAAGTTGATGTATAAGATGCTATAGAAATCTTAAGAGTTTTCCTTTGCATTAAACAAATATTCCACGTATAGCGAAATATCTATCCATGCTTACCTAACTCAGCGTTAGACTCTGACAAAGGTTTAGAATATTCAAGGGAGAACCCTTGCACCCTTTTAGTCTCTCAAGATACATTTCTATCAGTATCTTAAGGACCGAGGTGTTCCAAAATTCTTGCAAGCCTACCTTTCCGTGTTGTTCCGAGGACGAAGTCAGAAGGATCTCTTGAATATTTTTAAATTTCAAATATTGTAAAATATATTAAATCAATCTGAGGTGTCTTAGAGATGAAAATTTTGTACATTCATGGATTTAACTCTGCCGGTTATGGCGATAAAATAAACCATCTGAAAGAAGCCTTTGGTCCGGAAAACATCATAGCTCCTACATTACCTTATCAACCCGACAAAGCAATGAAGTTATTAGAATTTTTGACAGATTCAATAAAAGATAAAGATAAACTTTATATCTTTGGAACGTCCCTTGGTGGATTTTATGCTTTATATTTAGCAGATAAGTTTAAAATAAAAGCGGTTTTGATAAACCCATCAATAGACCCATACAAATCTTTACAAAAGCAAGTCGGACCTCAAAAAAACTTTAAAACCGGTGAAGAGTATTATTTTTCTCAAGAAAATTTAGAAAGTCTAAAAAACTTTTATGTAAAAGATTTATTAAGTTTAAAAAATCTTGTTTACGTATATCTTGATGAAGAGGATGAACTTTTAGACAGTAAAGAAACAGCAAAATATTTTGACGGTTTTCATGTTGTGATGTATCCGGGCGGAAATCATAGGTTTACTCACATGAAAGAGCTTATTGAAGATTTTAAAAAGATGGAGGCTTTATGAAGCAGAAAATAATCATTCTTGGAAGTGGTCCAAATAGAATTGGTCAAGGTGTAGAGTTTGATTATGCATGCGTTCACTGTGTTTGGTCTTTAAGAGAAGAAGGATATGAGGCTATAATGGTAAACTGCAATCCAGAGACTGTATCAACAGATTATGATACTTCTGACAAGTTATTCTTTGAACCTATTGTACTTGAAGATGTTTTAAACATTATAGAAAAAGAAAAACCATTTGGTGTAGTTGTTCAGTTTGGAGGACAAACACCGTTAAAGCTTGCAAAACCATTAGAAAAATTAAATATACCGATTCTTGGCACATCTCCAGAAAGTATAGACATTGCAGAAGACAGAGAAAGATTTAGAGATTTAATCATAAAGCTTGGAATAAAACAGCCAGAAAGTGCAATAGCAAAATCAAAGGATGAAGCTGTAAAAGTAGCCCAAGAAATAGGTTTTCCAGTCCTTGTAAGACCTTCTTACGTCCTTGGCGGTAGAGCTATGAGATTGGTCTATGACATGGAAGAGCTTTTAAAATACATAGAAGAAGCTGTCATGGTTACAGAAGACAGACCAATTCTTATAGATAAATTCCTTGATGGAAGTATAGAGGTTGACGTTGATTGTGTTTGTGATGGAGAGGATGTTTTAGTTGGTGCAGTGATGGAGCATATAGAAGAAGCCGGCATCCACTCAGGAGACAGTGCTACTTGCATTCCACATTACACACTTCCGGATGAGGTAGTAATTAAGATAAAAGAGCAGTCAAGAATGCTTGCAAAAGCTTTAAATACGATAGGACTTATAAACATACAGTATGCAATAAAGGATAATGAAATTTACATTATTGAAGCAAACCCAAGAGCATCAAGAACAGTTCCATTTGTAAGTAAGGCTATCGGATATCCACTTGCCAAGATTGCATCAAAGGTTATGATTGGCAAAAAATTAAGAGAAATCGTTCCGGAAGTTTTCCAGATAAAAGACCCACATCCGGCAACAGATTTCCACTCAAAAGACTTTAAATACTTTGCAGTTAAAGAAGTAGTTTTCCCTTGGAATAGATTTCCGGAAGTAGACCCATTACTTGGTCCAGAGATGAAAAGCACAGGAGAAGTGATGGGCATTGATGAAGACCTTGGTCTTGCATTTTGGAAAGCACAGGCTGCAGCAGGACAAATACTACCAGAAAAAGGAAATGTGTTTATATCAGTAGCAGACAAGGACAAACCTTACATTTTAGATATTGCAAAAGAGCTTAAAAATCTTGGATTTAATATTTATGCAACAACGGGAACTTATAAATACTTAACACAAAATGGCATAGAAGCTAATCTTGTAAACAAGCTTTCAGAAGAAAGACCAAACATCGTTGATAGAATTAAGAACAACGAAATAGCTTTAATCATAAACACACCCTCCGGTAAAAGAGAAAGGTCTGATGCATACTATATTAGAAGGGCGGCAGTTGCAACAAAAACACCATACTTTACAACTGTAAGGGGTGCCCAAGCTGCTGTCATGGCAATAAAATCGTACAAAGAAAAAGGATTAACAGTAAAATCATTACAAGAAATCCATGCAGGAGTTTAAAATTGATTACATATGAAGAGGCTTTAAAGATAGTTTTGGAAAAAACTAAACCACTTGGAAATGAAAAAGTTTTTATACATCAGGCTTTAAACAGAATATTAGCAAAAGATATATATGCTGACAGAGACAATCCACCTGCTGATAACAGCGGTATGGACGGCTTTGCTGTAAGACATGAAGACATCATCGGAGCATCTGAGGATAATCCAGTTCCTTTAAAAATCATCGGTGAAAGCAAAGCAGGAGATTTACCGCCAAAATTAGAAAAAGGTACTGCGATTCCAATATACACAGGAGCATTAATTCCAGAAGGTGCAGACACAATAATCCAAAAAGAATTAACAAAAGTGGAAGGAAACACTGTATTCATTCTTAAAGAATTAAAAAAAGGTGCAAACATCAGAGAAAAAGGCGGAGACTATAAAGCCGGAGATTTACTAATTCCAAAAGGAAAAAGGTTAAGACCTGCTGAAATTGGAGTTCTCTCTTCTGTAAATAAAGCAACCGTTTATGTAAAACAAGTTCCAAGAGTTGGAATCATTACAACAGGAGACGAGATCTTAGATATAGGAGAAAACATCACAAAAGAATCTCAAATAAGAACATCAAACACATACTCACTTTATACACAAGTTTTAGAGACAGGAGCTATCCCAACAATCATAGGCTTTGCTAAGGACAATCCAGAGGATATAAAAGAAAAATTAAAATGGGCTAAAAACTGCGATGTATTACTTACAACGGGCGGAGTATCTGTTGGTGAGTATGACCTTGTTAAAGACTTTGTATCAAAAGAGTTGAATGTAGATATTCACTTTTGGAAAGTTTCAATAAAGCCGGGTAAACCGGTTGCATTTGGTACATGGGGAGGAGAGGGTGAAAAAATCTTCTTTGGAATTCCAGGAAATCCTGTTGCTTCCATGGTGGTTTATGAGATTTTAGTAAAACCAGCCATAAAAAAGATGATGGGATATCAAAATCCAGAAAATAAGATATTCACAGGAATCTTAACAGAAGATTTTAAAAGAAAAAGTGCAGATAGATTAGAATTTATAAGAGCATATGTTGAATACAAAGAAGATAATTTTTACGTAAAACCATTTAGTAAACAAGCTTCTAACATGCTTACAAGTATGGTAAGTGCTAACGCATTGGTTTTTGTTGATAAAGATATTCATCAAATAGAAGCAGGAGAAAAGGTAAGGTTTATCCTTTTTGATAGGGAGATTTAAAGTCTTGGCGAGATTTTACTAATTGAATAAGTGAACCTTGAGACTGCTTGTAAAATTCAACCTTGTCATTCTGAAGCCGGCGAAGAATCCCCTTTTTTTCATTTTTTAAAAGAAGAGATCCTTCGGACTTACGTCCTCAGGATGACAGGAAAAGGTTGAATAACAAGCATCAGAAAAAGGATAGCCTTATATGTCATTCTGAAGCCGGCGAAGAATCTCATACTTTTGGTATATTTATTAAGAGGTAGATCTTTTATTGTTAGATTTGTGGGAGGTAGTAAAATGAAGAAGATTTTCAAATCCTTGATAATAGGATTCTTCTTTGTAATTTCTTGCGCTCAAGTTCAAGATCCGTTAACAGGAAAGCCAACTCTAACACTTTTGCCAGAAAGCGAAGAAATAGCAATTGGTAAAAAGGTTGTTCCACAAGCCATAAATGAAAACGATGGACTGTATCCAGATAGAGAAGTTCAAGAATATGTTAAAAGCATTGGGTATAAATTAGCATCAATAACACCCAGAAAAGTAGACTATCAGTTTTATGTAGTAAATTCAGGGGAAGTAAACGCCTTTGCACTGCCGGGTGGTCCTGTCTTTATTCATAGAGGATTATTACTCACCCTTGATAACGAATCAGAATTTGCCGGAGTAATAGCACACGAGCTTGGACACATTAACGCAAGACACCATGCAAAATTTTTAGAAAAAACCTACGGACTAAACATACTTCTAAATATATTAGCTGTAGCAACTTCCCAATCTCAGTATCAACAAATCATTATGCAACTTGCACAAGTATCGGCAGGTCTTTTACAATTAAAGTATAGCAGAGACCAAGAAAGAGAAGCAGATGCTTTAGGTGTTAGGTTTACTTACGAAGCAGGCTACGACCCAAGAGGTTTAATTGCAACTTTTGAAAAATTTAAAAAAATGGAAAAAACCCAGGCTCCTGCATGGCTCTTAACTCACCCATTACCGGAAGAAAGAATACAGAATGTTTCTCAGCTAATAGCTACAAAATATCCAGACAAATTACTCCTAAAAAAGACAGTGAAAAATTTCAAGAGATTAAAAAGCGTCTTGTCTTAACTTCAGACAGTTATAAATACGTCGAAAATGCAAGAGACAACATAAAAAATAAAAATTTAGCCGTTGCAATAACAAATTTAGATAAAGCTATAAAAACATATCCCGAAAACAATGTTGCATATACATACAGAGCTTATGTTTACTATCAGCTTAAAGACTTTAAAAAATCTTATGAAGATGCTTTAAAAGCATATAACATTGATAGAATGTACTTTATGCCGCAGCTTATAATGGGAGCTTCTTTAACAAAGCTTGGAAACTATCAAGAAAGTATAAGAGTTTTAGAAAATGCTAAAAATTTAATAGATTCTAATCCAGACCTTTACTACTTCCTTGGTGTGAGCTATCAAAGCATCGGAGACAGACAAAACGCATACAACAACCTTGCTACAGCTTTAAAACTTACCGATGGCAGAAGAGGATGGGAACAAGACGCACAAAATAGATTAAGAATGTTGGTAAGGTAGGAATCTTGGCTGAAAAATTTAAATAAAGTATAAGATTTTTTAACCGGTTTTAGAACGAGGTCCTTCTTTGTTATCCTGAGGCTGTAAAAGCCGAAAGATCTCTATTAAGATAAAAGGAGTTTTAAAATGAAAGTAGGACTCATAGGATTTGGCAACCTTGGTTCTTCAATAGCAAAAAGGCTCTCTTCGTGTGGTGTAGAAGTTATTGTATATAACAGAACTAAATCAAAGGTAAAAGATTTTAAAACTGTAGATTATCCTTATCAGCTTTTAGAAGAAACAGAGATTATTGTCATTAATGTTTTTGATTCCTCAGCTTCCAAAGAAGTTATATTTGGTGAACATGGATTAGTTAAAGGAGATATAAAATCCAAAATAGTAGTAGATACAACCACTAATCATTATAACTATGTAAAAGAAGCTTATGAAAATCTAAAAAGCTTAGGAGCTTACTACCTTGATGCTCCGGTTCTTGGGTCTGTGATACCGGCATTAAAAGGTGAGTTGGTAATGTTGATTGGCGGTGACGAAGAAGCTTTTAAGAAAGCTGAAGATGTTTTAAAACTATTTACAAAAGAAAAAATTTATCTTGGACCTGTTCCAAATGGCACCTATGGAAAGCTTTTAAACAATATTGTTCTTGGAATATTTATGGATGCTATATCTCAATCTGTAGGCATCGGTGAATGTATTGGATTTTCAAAAGAAACTGTTTTAAAAATTTTAGAACTTGGCGCAGGCAATTCTTATATCTTGAATGTTAAGAAAGAAAAACTTTTAAAAGAGGATTTTTCTCCGCATTTTTCTATAAAAGCAATTTATAAAGACCTTCATTATGCACAGGATCTACTTAAAGATTTTAAGCTTTCTTCTTTTAGTATGGCATCTGTAAAAGAAATGTACGGTCTTGCAATAAAAAACGGATTGGAGGATTTAGACTTTTCGGCCATATTAAAGCTTTATAAGAAGTAGGTTATAAATATCCAGGGACAAGAAATTCAAAATCTTTGGGCAGTTAAAATTTAAAAGCAAAAATTTACAAGCTCACACTGCTTTAGAATGACAGGTTTTAATTTCCACTGAGACTGCTTGCAAAAATCCACATCGTCATTCTGCAGCCGGCGAAGAATCTCCTATTTTTCTTTTCAAGTCAAAAAAATCAAAAAAGAGATCCTACGGTCTCAAGATGACAGCCAAAGGTAAGGTTATATCTACATATACATTCTACAACTTCTAAAAATTTTAGAATACTATCTTTTATTTCGTTGTTGGATGACACAACACAGCATCTTAATTTACATAATCTTAACCTAACCTTCATATTCCCTTAACGCCTTCTGTGTATATTAATAGCAAAACTATAGGAGGTGTTTAAGATGAAAACTTTAGAAAAGTTAGAAGTTGATTTTAAAGAAGTAAGTTTCTTATGTAAATGTGGTGAAGAAAACAAGAAAGTGATTTTAGTAATCAATGGTTATGGTTTTGATGATGTAAAATGTAAGAATTGCGGAAGAAGGGCTATAGTTGAGTATGATAATAAAGTTATTTCTGTTAAATCTTGATCAAAGAAAAAACTACCATAGCTAAAATATTTACAATAAAGCCAAAGAAAATACCAAGTTCTTCTTCTTTAAGAAAAGAATAAAAGATAAACCATACCAAAAACCCTAAAACCATTGATGCCAAGGCTCCTTTTGAATTAGCCTTTTTCCAATACAGTCCGAATATAAACGGAGCAAACAACGACACGAGAGTTAAAACAGACGATAACCCTACCAAGTTGTAAATCGTTTCTCCGGAGTATGCTAACAAAAGAGATATTAAAGCAACCAGAAAGACCGACAATCTTGTTATATTTAACAAAGCTAAGTCTGATAAATGATTAAAAAATTTTTTTATAATGTTTTCGCTTAACAATGCCGATGGTGCTAAAATTGCAGCTGTTGCCGTACTTAATACAGCAGATAAAAGACCTGCAAAAAATAGATACTTTGTAATTGGAGAAGTATTTAAATATACATAATCAAGCAAAGTTTTATCTGTTTTAAATCCAAAATTAAAGTATATGACTAAAACAGTAATCAGTGGAATAAGTGCAACTGTAAGATACATAAATCCGGCTATTATTGAAGACTTATAAGCTACATCCTCAGATTTAGATGACATAAAACGCTGAAAAAGGTCTTGTCCTGGCAGAGATCCAAGTCCAATGGTAATCCATGCAACTATGTATAGAATTATACTTTTTATGTCTAAATCCGGTAAGATTTTAAAGTAGCTTGTTGGTATTTTTTCTAACGCTTGCAATCCACCTGCTTTGATTAAAATTTCTCCAAAAATAAAAAAGATGCTTATAAGAATTACAATTGTTTGAATAAAGTCTGTTAAAGCAACAGACCACATGCCACCAAAAAACGTCATAAAAAGCGAAATCAAAAAAGCTATAAATGTTGATATTTCTAAATTTAAACCTGTGATAGTTTTTAAGACCAATCCAAAAGCTACGTACTGAGCAGCTATCCATCCAAAGTAAGATATTATCAAAAAAAACGATGCTAAAACTTCTATCTTCTCACCATACTTTACTTTAAAAAAATCTCCAAAAGTTAGAAGATTCATTCTATACAATGGCTTAACAATAAACAGTCCTGCCAAAATTAAACACAGGGCAGCGCCAAAAGGTTCTTCTATTACTTTTATAAATCCACCTTCTAAAACTTCCTGAGTTGCTCCAAGAATCGTTTCTGAGCCAAACCATGTTGCAAATAATGCAAAAACAGACAAAGAAAGAGGCAGCGACCTACCTGCAAGAAGATAATCTTTCTCAGAAGATATAAGTCTCTTTGATACTAAAGCTATGATTACAAGAGATAGTAAATATAATCCAATAAAAATAATCATTTGTTTAGTATACGTCGGGTGAGAAATTTATTAAAAGCATGAGATTCTTCGCCGGCTGCAGAATGACGAATAAAGTTGCCCCTAGTCAAGTATATGATTATCAAGTTTTCTTCGTCATCCTGAGGATGAAGTCCGAAGGATCTCTTTTTAAATTCTACAAAAACCGCTAATTTCTCAACCAATGTATAATAATCCAATAAAAATAATCATTTGTTTAATATTTTATCCCAATATTCTATTTGAAATAAAATCTGTTCTTTAGCCGTTCCACCAAAAGATTTTCTTCTGTCTGCCACTACAAAAGGAGATAAAAGTTTTAAAGCATCTTCTTCAAAGAGAGGGCTGAACTGTTTTAGCTCTTCTAAGGTTATACTTTCAAGCTCTCTTCCTTGATTTACTAAATATCCAACTATGCTTCCTACAATATGATGAGCTTGTCTAAATGGTACACCTTTTTCAGCCAAGTAGTTAGCTAAGTCTGTTGCAAGTGCAAAACCACCTGCTGCAAGCTGTGTTTTTTCTTTATTTATCTTTAAACCTTCAACTATCTTAGCAATTCCTATTATTGAACCTTTTATCGTTTTTACACTATCAAAAACCGGCTCCTTATCCTCTTGCAAGTCTCTGTTGTAGGCAAGAGGTAAACCTTTTACTACTGTTAAAAGAGAAACCAAATTTCCATAAACTCGTCCAGTTTTTCCTCTAATTAGCTCCAGTACATCGGGATTTTTTTTCTGGGGCATTATTGATGAACCTGTTGTTAATTTATCAGGAAGCTCTACAAAAGAAAATTCAGAAGATGAGTATATTATCATATCTTCACTAAATCTTGACATATTAGCCATACAGATTGCACAGTTAGATAAAAACTCCAAAGCAAAATCTCTGCTGCTTGTTGCATCAATAGAGTTTCTCATAATCTGACTAAATCCAAGCTCTTTTGCTACATACTCTCTATCAATTGGAAAATCTACGCCGGCAACAGCTCCACTGCCAAGCGGTAGCATATCAATTCTTTTTAGATTATCAATAAATCTTTCTTTGTCTCTTTGAAACATCTCTAAGTATGCTAAAAAGTAATGAGCTACCCTTATTGGCTGTGCCCTTTGAAGATGAGTATAAGCCGGCATTACAATATCAATATATTCTTTTGCTTTTTCTAACAGTTTTCTTTGCAAGTCTTCTAAAAGATTTATTATATCCTGTGTATTTTCTTTTAAATAAAGCCTAAAAGCTGTAATAACTTGATCATTTCTTGACCTTCCAGTATGAAGCTTTCCGCCCGCTTCCCCAATCTTATCTGTTAAAGCTTTCTCAATATTCATATGAACATCTTCAAACTCTTTCTTCCAAGCAATTTTGTTTTCTTTTATTTCTTGTTCTATCTCTTGCAAGCCTTTTATTATCTTTTCAGCATCTTCTTGTGGAATAATTCCTTGCTTTCCAAGCATCTTTGCATGGGCTATGCTTCCTTTTATATCATATAAAGCAAGCTCTTTATCAAAAGATATACTTTCCGTAAACTCTTCTACAAAAGCATCTGTACTCTCAGAAAATCTTCCACCCCAAAGCTTTTTTTCTTGCATTTTTAACCTCCTTAACAAAATATTATAGATGAAAAAATTCTCCTCATTCGTCATTTTGTAAATATACTAAAAATCTTCTGCTTTTACTGAATCTTTTCCTGGCTATACTATTGTAATAAGTTATTGTTAAATTCGCACTTCTTTTGTTAACTGCATTTTCCGAGTTTGTTTCAAGCCATGCTTTAAGTAAACGATTTAAGTAAATGACATAAAATCTTATTGTGAAGAATCTCATAATTTAAGTAATTTTCCTTATTCTAAAATAGAATAAAATATTAAAGACACAGGAAATCTAAATGATAAAAAAAGAAGATTTAGAAAGAGAAATAGAAAGTTTACCGGAAGAAGTAATAAAAAATGGATATTCAAAAGGATATAATCCAAATGACATTTTATGTAGAATGTGTGCGTATAAGTCATGTATGCAGGAAAATCCCGGGAGAAATCTTATCAAACAAGCTCTGAAGAAGAAAGATAACAAATGAGATACATAAAAACAGATTTAACTTGTAGGCTTGATAACCTTCCATGGACTTGGTTTCATACTAAGTTTGTTATAGCTCTTGGCATCACTTGGATATTAGATGCTTTTGAAGTTGTAATTGTAAGCGTAGTTTTAAAGTCTATGGCTAAATCTTTAAATCTATCTGTTTTTCAATCATCTTGGCTTGTTAGTAGTTTTTTAATTGGTGCTTTGGTTGGAGCGTTTATTTTTGGTTATTTAGCTGACAAGTTCGGAAGAAAGAAAATATTTTTCATAACCCTGCTTTTATACTCTCTTGGAACATTTTTAACGGGTTTTGCTAACTCTTTTGAAATTGCATTACTTTTAAGATTTATCACAGGATTTGGACTTGGCGGTGAGTTTTCTGCTATCCATTCGGCGATAGATGAGTTTATTCCATCAAGATTTAGGGGAAGGGTTGATGGTTTTATAACTGCATCATGGAATCTTGGAAGTATTTTTGCTTCTTTGGTTGGAATGTATCTACTGTCTTCATTTCCTGAAGAAAAAGCTTGGCGGTATGCGTTTTTATTTGGCGGTAGTTTAGCAATATTGATAGTATTTATAAGATTTTTCATTCCAGAATCTCCAAGATGGCTAATATCAAAGGGGCTAATAGAAAAAGCCGAAGAGATTGTATTTAAATTAGAAAAGAAATATCATGTAAAGCCAATAAACAAACAGTGCGAAATTCCTGTATTTGAGGGTAGTTTATTAGATGCAGTGAAGATTATTCTTAAAAAGTACAGAGGAAGGTTTTTATTTGGAACGGCTATGAGTTTTACAATTTTGACAACATACTATGGATTTATTACTATCTTACCTTTGGTAATTACAAATCAGTATAATCTTCCTACAAAAGAAATTCCAAATCTTTTACTAACTGCAAGCATTGGTGGTTTAATCGGTGGTATAGTTGTATCTTTTTTATCTGACAAACTTGGTAGAAAAATAACAGGAACGACCGTAGCTTTATTTTCTTTCTTAACATCTTTTTTCTTTTTAACATCGCAGGATATTTATACTACAGTTTTTGTTTATTCATTGGTTGCATACTCTTTTGCAAGCGTTGCTTATGTGTCTGCGATGGAGGTTTATCCTTCTTATTTGAGGGCTACTGCTATCGGTGTTTTATCTGTCATTGGAAGAATCTCCGGAATGCTAGCTCCACCAATACTAACCTATCTTGCAACTATAGATTATAAATTGAGCGTGTTAGGTTTAAGTATGCTGTGGCTTGTAGGTTTTGCAGGATTTTTTATATGGTCTAAGTTTGGCGTTGAAGCAAAAGGAAAATCTATTGAGGATATAACTTAATCAGATCATAAACATCCTCTGTATTATTGTAAATAAGCACAATTTTTAGCTTTTCTTCTTTGTTTAAAATATCTAACATAACATCGTCTTTTAATCTTTTATATATTTTTGTTGTCGATAGGTCTAAAATTTGTGAGGCATCAGAATTATCTATGCTATAAGTTTGATTTTCTGATTTCCAAAATCTTTGGATTATACCAAAATTTGGATGCTCTGTAAGTTCTATAGGGAATATTTGGATTACTTGATTTTCTGTAATTTCTATCTCTATTTTTTGTGGTGTATATCTAATTAGTTTAAATATCATGGTTGTTTGTATAAGGGGGCGAAAAACAGCCCCCATATATATTATTAATCTTGTAAAGCTTCGTAAACGTGTCCTACAAGCTCTTCAGATGGTTTTAATGTCTTTTTACCTGGTTCCCATTTAGCTGGGCAAGCTTCGTCCGGATGAGACATTAAGTATGCGTTAGCTTTCATCTTTCTTACAAGCTCATCTGCATTTCTTCCTACGTTGTAGAAGTTAACTTCAGAAGATACAAGCTTTCCTTCTGGGTTGATGATGAAAGTTCCTCTTAAAGCTAAACCGGTATTGCAGTCATATACTCCAAACATTCTTGAAATTTTTCCTGTTGGGTCTGCACCCATCGGATATTTTACGTTTGCAAGTAATTTTTCATCTCTTTGCCATGCAAGATGAACGAATTTTGTATCCGTAGAAACAGAAACAACTTCAGCTCCAAGTTTTTTTAATTCTTCATACTTTTCAGCTAAATCTGCTAATTCTGTTGGGCATACAAATGTAAAGTCTGCCGGATAGAAGAATAAAATTGTCCATTTTCCTTCTTTTTTAGCATCTGCCAAAGAGAACTTTCCAAACTTCCCTGTTGATGGGTCGTAAGTTTCCATCTCAAAATCCGGTACTTGCTGACCTACTAAGATTACTTTTTCTTCCATGTGATACACCTCCCTTTAAAAGTTTTAATCAATCTTATCAGTAATCATTATTATTTTGTTATGACTTAAATCATCCTATATAAATATAGTCGGGTAAAAAATTCAATAAAAGAATGAGATTCTTAGCTTCGCTCAGAATGACAAATAAGGTTATCCTTCCTTTGATGCTTATCATTCAACCTTTCTCTGTTATCCTGAGGCCGAAGGATCTCCTTTTTTAAATTATATAAAAACCACATAATTTCTCTCTCAAGGTATCATCCCCTACTAATATAAATATACAATCTTTAAAAACTTTTGCAAACTTTTTTGAAAAATTGCAAAATTAAAAATCTAAGCTTATGGAAAAGCTAACAGATTAACATTTTATTTTGGCATGGTTTTTGAGTAATTAAAAATTAAAGTTAAATTAAAAATTTGTAATTGACAGAGTATTTAGAATAGGTTAGATTATTAAATGAAAATTTTTAATAGGAGGTATGAAGCATGAAGAAGTTAGTTTTATCTGCACTCTCAGTAGCAGTATTAGCTGCTGGCTCATTTGCGGCTGACGGAAAAGCTCTTTTCCAACAAAAAGGATGTACAGCTTGCCACCAAGCTGACAAGGACACAGTTGGACCGGCTTTAAAGAAAATTGCAGGTGCTTACGCTGGAAAAGAAGCTGACCTTATCAAGTTCTTAAAAGGACAAGGAAAGGCTATCGTTGACCCAGCTAAAGAAGCTGTAATGAAGCCACAAATCAACACAACAAAAGCTATGAAAGACGATGAATTAAAAGCATTAGCACAATTCATTCTTTCACACAAGTAATTCTAAAAATGGGGGCAGCAGCCCCCTGATTTTCTTTTGTCATGAAATTTTCAAAAAATATTTCAATCTTATTGATACTTCTAATATCAAACATTTCTTTTGCGGAAGACGGAAAATCTTTATTTAAAAAGTATGGATGTGGTTCTTGTCACTCACCAACAGAAAGACTTGCAGCACCTTCTTTTAAAGAGATAAGAGAAAGGTATGGAAAAAGTAAGCAAGCTATTGATAAAGTCGCAAAACTTATCATAAAACCAAATCCATCAAACTGGCCAGGATTTGCATATATGCCACCTTTTAACATTCCTTATGAAGAAGCAAGAAAATTAGCAGAGTATGTACTGATTTACTCGGAGAAAGAAAAACCAAGTCAAACTAAATCTTATGACTTAGAAAGCGACCACTATTAAAAAGTTGGATGGCCTATAAGCCAAAATACTATAAAAGCAAATAAACTACCGATTAATGTTAAATAAGAAGCTTTCCTACCTTTAATCTGTTTAATGATTCTTGTATGTAAAATAAAACCATAAAAAATCCAAAGTAAAAATAACATTGTCTGCTTTATATCCCAAGTCCAATGTTTACCTATGTAAATAGCAGTCCATATAGAAGATGCTATTAATCCAAGACTTAAAAATATGAAAGCTAAAATGACAGATTTATACTCAAGATTTTGAATCAATGTTAAAGAAGAAGAAAATTTAGAGACAAAAAAAGAGTTTAGTTTTTTATTTTTCAAATCTCTATCTGTAAGAATATATAAAGTTGCAGCAATAGAAGAAAAAACTATCAATCCGTAAGATAAAATCAAAGATGCCACATGAAGATAAAACCAGATGTTGTTATAGATATTTTGAGCTTCTGAGTGTAAAGGCAAAGAAAAAGCAGTCAAAAACATAACCAAAGGAGCGATCAGAGAGCCAAACTCTATTAATTTTTTTCTGTAAACAAAGGAAAACCCATAAAAAACAGCTGATATAATAATTGCTAAAAAGCTTAAAAGTTCTTCCAAAGTGTTTAAAGGCAAGGCTTTAATTTCATAGGTTCTTAATAAGAATACTAAAATTTGAAGTGTAAACCCAGCTCCAAAGAAAGAATAGCCGAGTTTTTGGTATTTAGAGTTTTTTGTATATAAATAAACCCAAAAGCTAATGGAAGAAAAAAAGTATATGACTATGAATAAAATCGTAAAAAGCTTAAACATCCAGCACCTTCTTAGGTTTTTATTTTTAATTATAACAGAAAATTTACGATTTTAACTATGACGAATAGAGACTGCTTGAAAAAACCAGTATCGTCATTATTCAGCCGTGGGAAGAATCTTCATCCTTTTACCTCTCGCTCATTTCTTCTCACTTTTTAAAAGAGAACCTTCTGCTTTACAGCCTCAGGATGACACTGAAAGGTAGGCTTACAAAATTTTTTACAGCACTCTCAATATGATTAGAAATGACTTTTATCATCATGATTTTGTATTTAGAATATTAAAATATTATAATAATTTACAAAATAAGAAAATTGGAGATAAGAATGTACTTAGACAAAGAGACGTACAAAAAAATACATATATCCGTTAAAGAGTTAAAAGAAAAGATAGATAAAGGTGAAGATTTTATATTGTTAGATGTTAGAGAACCGCAAGAATACGCTTTTTCAAGAATTAAAGAGAAAGATGCGATGCTTGTTCCACTTATGAGTCTTCCAAAAGTTATAAACAGCCTTCCAAAAGATAAGGATATATATGTATTTTGTAGAAGTGGAAACAGAAGTCTTCAGGCTACTTTATGGCTGTTGCAACACGGATTTACCCGTGTTAAAAACGTAGAAGGCGGCATTTTAGCTTGGTCTGACGAAATAGACCCAACCGTGCCAAAATATTAAAATAAGATTTTTAAATCTTTTTTAATCAAATACTTAATGTAAATTTTATAGGCTTCTTCCTTTTCTGATTCTGTTAAGTTTATTTTTGAAAAATGTTTTTCTGCTTTTTTTATGTATTTGCTTAATTTTTCAGATGGTAAATTTTTTAGCAGATAATCAGCTACAAGGTCGGATAAGTAGACATTTTTAAGATAGTCGTTTAACATTTCAAGCTTTGAGATATTTACAATACTTTCAGGAATGCTGTATTTATCAAATAATAAACTCCATTTTTCAGGCAAGGAAGATTTAGAATTTAAAACTTTGGCTTTAGGCTTTGGAGTTTCTTTATTTTCCGGTGGCTTAGTTTGAAGATTATTTTCAATTTCTTTATGCTTGACAAATGATAAATCTTTTAGATGTTTAATCAATTCTTTTTCAAGAGTTTTTAAACTTTTCGGTCTTTTTTCAAGCAAGTTGATTGCTTCGATGATATCTTGAAGTTCATATTTTTCGGTTAAAGACTCTAAAAATTCTCTTTCTTTTGGGTTTAGCTGAGTAGGAAGGATGTTAAACTTATTTAGATAGTGATTTATGACTGCATCTTTTTTAGAGTCATCCATTTGTAGAATATCTCCGCTGAGTTTTCTAAGGTTGATGTATATTTTAACGCTTCATTGATGGTTTTTCCCGTTGAAAATGAGCCGTGATTTTTGACTATGCAGATTTTATAACCTTCTTGAAATAATTTACTTAACCCAATAGCAAGCTCTAAGGATGCTGATGGTTTTTCTACTTCTAAGATTGGTACTTTTTTTATGAATAATTCTCCTTCTATATCCATTGGTATGAATTCTCTTAGAAAGTAGCCTAAGGCTGTGGCTGTAATTGGATGAGCATGGACTACTGCATTTATGCTTGGATTGTCTTTATAGATCTGTCTGTGGACGATAAGCTCTATCGATGCTTCTTTATCTTGCTTTGTTTCTTGGTGGATTGGAAGTTTTATAATATCTTCTTCTGTCAAAAAGCCTGCCATCCTTCCTGTTTTTGTGATGTAAAGATATTCTCCATCTTTTATGCTAAGATTTCCACCGTGGGATGATACGAGTTTTAACTCATGCAAAACTCTACCAGTAAAGATTATTTGCTGGATTATATCATTCAAGGTTAAAATCCTTTCTGGGTTTTGTTTTATCTAATTATATCAGAATTTTTTTAAGTTTTAATAAGCTTGGTTTTTTATAAGGTTGGCTCGCATAAGTTTTATGTAGATCCAGGGTGTTCCAAAAATTCAAACCGTCATTCTGCAGCCGGCGAAGAATCTCATAATTTTCTTTTCAAATCAAAAAATCAAAAACGAGATCCTTCGACCTTACAGCCTCGGAATGACACGGAAAGGTAAGCTTACGGGAATTTTGGAACACTCTCTATGTAGATCAAACTAGAAAGTAATATTTTGACGGGTTGGCATGGTTAAGAGTTTAGAAGTAAGTGAAACAAGTTAAATGAAAATTTTGCTTTTTATCTTTCATTATTCAATCAGGCAGTTGGGGGCTGCTCGTAAGCCGTTAACTCTTCACTTTTTCACCTTTGATAAAACACTCAACCATCTCTAAATCCTTTAAATAAGTAATCTTAAAATTAAAAAAACTGCCCTCATTTACAGTAATTCTATAACCAAGCTTTTCCATCAATGCTGAATCATCTGTTGCTAAAATATTATTCTCTGATGCATACTCATGAGCTTTTAAGAGCTTTTTAAAATCAAAAACCTGGGGTGTTTGAACTACATAAATCTCCTCTCTGTTTAAAGTTTCAATAATCTTATTGTTTATCACTCTCTTTATTGTATCCGGAGACCTGTAGGCAGTAATAGAACCATCCCACCCAGCTTTGACATTTTTAATTCCATCTCTAAACATATTTACAGTAGCAAAAGGGCGTGCAGAGTCATGAATTGCTACAATATCACAATCTGCAATTGCTTTTAAGCCATTAAATACAGAAAACTGTCTTTCGCTACCACCCTCGACCTTTAATATTTTTTTGGAAGATTTTATCTCAATATCCAAATCTTCTTTTGGTAAAACAACAACTACAAAATCTATCTCTTCCACCCTTTCTATCGTTTTTAAAGAGTATTCAAAAATCTTTAAACCATTTATTTCTAAAAATTGTTTTTTTGAACCAAATCTATTACCTTTCCCACCTGCTAAAAGTATGCATCCTATCATATTGCACTCCAAAGAATTTAAAATATAATTATAAATCAATACGTCGGGTGAGAAATTACCTCCATAGTTTACTTTTTCTAAAAAAGCTATAACCAATAGCATATGCATATAGATAAGCAACAAAAGTCTTAACCTTTCTCCATCTACTTATAAGATTGAAATT